>CBDTWQ010000483.1:0-2071 GCA_965364115.1 uncultured Gammaproteobacteria bacterium
CCTGATCTAAAAGCCAATCAAAACATGATGCAATTGAACGAGGAGTTGACCAGCACCGAGAACAAGGTGTCGTTTGCCCGTCAGGCGTTCAACGATCAGGTGATGATGTACAACACTTATCGGGAGTCTTTTCCGCAGAACGTTTTGGCTGGTATTTTTGGCCATGGCTCGAATGCCAGTTTGCTGGAGTTCGAGGACAGCGCCGAAATTCAAAAGGCCCCTAAGATCTCCTTTTAATCTCAGCATTTGATTATTTGCTTTGAACTTTTTTGAAGCCCAAGACCAAGCACGTAAAAACACGACGCGGCTAGTTTTTCTGTTCGCGATGGCGGTGATCGCCTTAGTTTTATTGTCGAACCTGCTGATATTTTCAGTTTATGCCAAGATCATGACTGGCAGCCTAGTGTTTGATCCACGAGTCTTGGTCGCCTTATATAGCTGGCGCGAGTTTGCTTCAGTTTCAGGCGCCATCTGTCTATTGATTGTTGCTGGCAGCATTTTCAAAACCTGGTCGCTGTCGGGCAGTGGTGCATTGATTGCAGAAAGGCTCGGTGGTCGTCAGGTGCCAGCTGCCACCGGCGATCCGCGTGAGCGCCAACTGCTCAACGTGGTCGAGGAAATGGCGATTGCCGCGGGCATGCCGATCCCGCAGGTTTATCTGCTAGCCGAACCAGGCATCAACGCCTTCGCGGCTGGAATGACCGTGCACAACGCTGTGATTGGCGTGACGCGTGGCGCGATCGAGCGATTAAATCGAGAGCAATTACAGGGCGTGATCGCGCATGAATTCAGTCACATTACACATGGTGATATGCGGATCAATTTACGCTTGATCGGAATATTGCATGGGATCTTGCTAATTGGACTAATTGGCAGCCAGTTACTCCGCTCATACCGCTTTGCTGGATACAGCCGGAAACGTAATGACGGCAGCGGGATAGTGGCCATGATGATCCTTGGACTCGGTTTGCTGGTGGTCGGTTATGCCGGATCTTTCTTCGGACGTTGGATTAAGTCAGCGGTCAGCCGTCAGCGGGAATATCTAGCCGACGCCTCGGCAGTGCAGTTTACTCGAAATAAAAATGGCATCGCCGATGCGCTGAAAAAAATCGGTGGTCCACACACGGGCTCCTATCTCGAAAGCAATTTCGCATCACAATATAATCATGCTTTTTTTGCCGAAGCGATCAGCAGTTTTTGGATGGGTATGTTCACCACTCATCCACCCGTGGCGGATCGAATCAAAAAAATTGACCCCGCTTGGGACGGAGAGTTTTTAACCTCGGAAGTCATTCGAAACGACTTAAGCGAGCAGTCGGCCGCAGATCCCGCATCAGTAAACTCGATGGGAATACCCATGGCGGCGGTCGCTGCAGTGCTCAGTTCTGCCGAACAGGCGATTGCTCAAATCGGCAGTTTAAATGAAGAGAACATCGACTATGTGCACCAATTGATTCTTGGCATGCCGACGTTGCTTAGAGATGCCTGCCATGAAGCCTATAGCGTAAGAGCGGTGATTTACGCAGTATCGATCGGCTTGCAGAAAGATGAGGACGCAGCATCGAGTTTTTTGCAGAATTTGATTGAACCTGAATTGTTTGAACGGACGCAACGCTATTTGGTTGAGGTCAAGAATCTGCAAGACCAATTCAGATTTCCGTTGCTTGAATTAGCGGTTTCCAGTTTGCGTGAATTGTCGCCCAATCAGTTCACCCAATTCAAAACGGTGTTGAACCAACTGCTCGCTTCGGATAAATCAATCAACCTTCAAGAATGGGTGATGAAGCGTTTTTTGATCCAACAATTGGATGATCACTTCGGCTTGCGTTCACCGCTTAAATCAAAATATTCGAATTTGAAGCCGTTGCGCACTGAAGTGGCTACCATTCTTTCATTGATTGCTTATGTGGAACATCAAGACGAAGGTTCGGCGAGCAGGGCGTTTCAATCGGGCGCTAAGGTTGTCGCGTTGGGTGACCTGCAAATCATTCCAAAGACCCAGCTTAAAATGGGCATGCTGGATCATGCGCTTGATCGGTTGACCCAGCTGATGCCACTGGCGAAACCACGG
>CBDTWQ010000484.1:0-2068 GCA_965364115.1 uncultured Gammaproteobacteria bacterium
TGATTTCGCAGAGGTTACCCCCCGGCCCTAGTATTCACGTACGAGCGCATTTATGGGACGATTCTTGACACATTTTTTATCCCTTTTATTTTTCTACAGCCTCGTTATGCATCTGTCCAATCAGCATTAATCTGATAAACTTGATATATGCACTGTTTGTACATACACTCTATTAATGGAATTCGAGTGGGACCCACGGAAAGCGAAGGAGAATTTGCGTAAACACGACGTTGATTTTGTAGATGCGGTCATCGCCCTTGAAGACGATAACGCACTCACCATAGAGGATCGTAACCATGGTGAGCTACGATATAAAACGCTTGGAATGAGCCCCACCTTAAATATTCTATTTGTCGTTCATTGTGAGCAATCCGCAAATAGCATTCGAATTATTTCTGCCCGAAAAGCAGATAAGAAAGAAACGAAATTTTACTTCCAGGGTTTGAGTTATGATTGACGATTTCAGTAAAGGTAAGCGAGGGTCGATATCAAAGCCGGACCCAAATAAAGTGCGAATTACAATTCGGCTGGATGCGGATGTTATTGAGTATTTTAAAAATATTGTGCATGAGGCTGGAGGAGGTAATTATCAAACCTTAATTAATGATGCATTGAGAGAGAACATTCAGGTTCACGATAAAGGATTAGAGAAAACACTCCGCAAAGTGATTCGAGAAGAACTCAGAGCAGCTGGATAAGATGGATAACAAAAAAAATCAGTCGGACTGACCTACGGCCAGTCGATGATTTCGGGGTTATCTGTTCAATGAAAATCTCTTATATATAATTAATTTATATTTATAATGTATGCATATCCGATATGCGATTTGAGCGCGACCCAGTTAAAGATTCTTTAAATTAGAAGAAACACGGCATTTCTTTTGCGAAGCGCAAACAGTGTTCTTCGATCAACAGGCTCGATTAATTGCTGAACCCGACCCTGGTGCCCGCTGCTGCCTCCGTCTTACTGGCGGCATACTCCCGCAATTCACCACGGGCCTGAATAATAATTTGAAATGACGAATAGAAGAACAGTCCGGACATCAGAAACGCAACTATTAGGTCGGGCCATTTTGTTTGCGTGTAGTAGACCGCTACTGCAGCGAACATCACCGCGACGTTGCCAATCGCATCGTTGCGGCTGCAGAGCCAAACCGAACGGACATTGGCATCACCGTCACGATATCGTAACAGCAGCAACACACTGGTCATGTTCGCTGCGAATGCCAGCATTGCCACCGACCCCATCATCACTTGGTTGGGAATGCCCATAATCAGCACCTGGTAGAACGTTGAGCCAAGTACCCACAAACCCATAAGCAACAGCATCACGCCTTTGAACATCGCCGCCGATGCTCGCCAGCGAAGCGAATGGCCTATCGCCAACAGGGTAATTCCGTAGGTAAGGGTATCCCCAAGAAAATCCAGTGCGTCGGCGCGTAACGCCATTGAATCTGCTACCACACTTGCACCGGTCTCAATCAGGAACATCAGTGCGTTGATCGCAATGACAATCCATAAAATCGTCTTGTAACGCTTCGAGACACCTTCAAACTTCAGATCGTGTTCGCAACAACCCGCCATAACCATTTCCTAATCAGCTAGATTTGAGTTAAGTTTAATACCTATAGTAACTGTAGCTTCAAGAGGTATTTTACATGCAAACTCAGTTTTCTATCGGTGCGATTGCTCGGGATAGTAATTGCAAAGTGCAGACTATTCGCTATTACGAGGAAATTGGCCTGCTACCCGAGCCTCAACGTACTCAGGGAAACCAACGAGTCTATTCCCATTTGCATTTTGACCGACTTCGATTCATTCGACATAGCCGTGAGCTTGGATTTTCACTTGACCATATTCGCCAGGTTCTGAAACTGAGTGATGGGGCAGAAAACTCATGCGCGAAGGTCGATCGAATTGCCAAAGATCACCTTAACGAAGTAGAGTCGAAGATTCGAAGGCTTCAAAGTTTAAAAAAGGAGCTGAAGCGGATGATCTCAGAGTGTGCAGGGAATCGCATATCTGACTGCCGGATCGTCAAAGTGCTGTCTGATCATGACCTTTGCTT
>CBDTWQ010000485.1:0-2066 GCA_965364115.1 uncultured Gammaproteobacteria bacterium
AGAAAGATGCTGAAGGGTTTATCAAACTCAATGCATTGCGCTTGCGAATTGCCGGCAAAAAATGACAGCTAGATTGTTCAAACAGTTATTGCTATGTATTTCGATCATTCTTTTGTCGGCCTGTTCAGCCGAGCAGAGTGAATATGACAAAGAGCAGCAATATTTTTTCCTCGAGTCACTGAAGCAAGTTGATAACGGCGGTCGGCAACTTCAACTGGCGGGCCTTAATCAAGTGGCCGTCACTAACGCTTTAGAATCGCTTGATCAAGGCCTTCGGTTGGCTTTTCAAGTGGAACGAAAATATCTAGATAAGCTAGATTCAGGTCTCGGCAATAACTATCAACGCTACTTTATCGCCGGAGTTGAAAACTATCGGCTTGGAATCGAAGGCGCTGATCAGGCGCAGCAGGTGAGAGGGCTAGAATTGTTATCGGGTTGGGGGCACTACTGGAGCACTCACGGTGCGGCGATTCAGGCTAAGTTACAGCCAGCCTGAGTTTTATTTCGAATGGCGGGCGAGGGCGCTGGTGATCAAGACATCATGGCTTAGGAATCGTTACTAAGTAATTCACTCTTGTTGAGATAAAGCGTTAACTCGGATTTGATTTTCTTCATCCACTTCGATCTCAAAATCGATCGGTCGACAGCACACTTCACAATCTTCGACATAGGCTTGTGACTCAATCGAAGCATCGACCAAAAGGGTGATGGCTTCCCAACAGTAAGGGCATTGCACGCCGACTTCGACCACTTGATTCATCATCGGCGAGGAAGGATTCGAATAATTTTTCCACTATCGGTCGAGATCAAAAGATGACCTTCAGGCGATTGCACCATCGCACGAACTCGTTCGTCTAGATCGATTAACAGTCGTTCTTCGGCCACGGCCTGATTATCGGCTGAGATTTCAACTCGGTTGAGGTGTTTGAGCTTGAGCGCACCGGCGAACAGATTGCCTTGCCATTCGGCAAAGGCCTCGCCTCGATAGACGATTAAACTACCTGGCGCTATTGATGGAATGTAAACTTTCACCGGCTGCTGCAGGCCCTTTTTGTGGGTGCCCTCGCCAATTGAAAAAGGTCCCCAATATTCCTTGCCATAAGAAATAATCGGCCAGCCGTAGTTTTGCCCTTTTTCGATCAAATTGATTTCATCGCCACCACGCGGTCCGTGTTCAATCGACCATAGTTGCTTTTGCTGCCAATCGAAGGCGAGACCCTGCGGGTTGCGGTGGCCATAGCTCCAAATTTCCGCTCGTGCGCTATCGACGCCAATAAAAGGGTTGTCCGATGGCAGGCTGCCATCGAGATTGAGGCGCAGGATGCTGCCCATATGATTGCTGAGGTTTTGCGCCTGATCCCGCTCGCCACGATCACCCACGCCGAAGAAAATATGGCCTTGATGATCAAACGCAATGCGGCTGCCGAAATGCTGCCCTGAGTCGGTGGCCGAATCGGTCACCAATAAATCTTGCCAATCGATTAGCCGTTGGCCTTCTAACCTTGCTCGGGCAAGTGTTGTGGCTGCCGCATCACCATCATCAATCGGTTTGCTGTAGGTGAAGTAAATCCAACCTTGGCCGACATAGTTTGGGCTAACAGCAATGTCGAGCAGGCCGCCTTGACCATCGGCTAGCACCTCAGGTAAACCTGCAATTGAGATCCGCTTTAGGCTTTCAAGATCAAGCAGACTAAGCCTGCCGGCACGCTCGTTGATCAACAAAGTTGTCGATGACAAAAAGCTCATACCCCAGGGAATGTCGAAGCCGCTTGCGATCAGTTCTAACTGCAGATCCGAGTGATTTTGCGCAATCGGTTTGGCCGATTCGGCGCTAACTAGCGGTGCGCTGGCAACGCTTGATGCCAGAATGCCCAATGACAATATAACTTTTGAAAATCTAACCCTTAAAAGCTTTAACTTCATCAACTTGGGCATTAAGCACCAGTCACTGAGGTAGTCTTGTTGCTCCAAGCTGCCAAGTCGCATCGATTATTTCCGCTGTTCAAGTAGCCCTGATTCAGCGATTACCTGCGCGCAGGCGGCTTCTTGGTGCGGCGCCATTAAAT
>CBDTWQ010000486.1:0-2065 GCA_965364115.1 uncultured Gammaproteobacteria bacterium
GCCTCAAGCCTACATTAAGGGCCTATCTAAACGCTTTCACCGCACCAAAATTCGAACAAGGTGTCGGCAGCATTGCCGATTCGGTCAGCCGGACGAAACCAGTTCCGACGAATAACAACAGCGACTCTAATTCGGCCAAACCTCAAAACCCGGCACCAGTAGATGGGGTTATCGAAACCTTACCGTCATTATCGAATGCTGCGCCTGTTAACGCCAGTTCGACCCATCGAGGTGTCATGCCTGTGCCGATAAACAGTGATCTAGGTGGGCAAAGATCATCGCCACTGGGTTCGGTTCCTATTCCGACCAACGGATCAGCCGAAGGAGATGACTTTCCGATGCCAGAGATGGTGCCTAGGGTTGATTCTGATCAGACGCCAGCAGACCGCTTTCAAAAGCCCAGCGCAATCGCTAGCGCCACATCTGCGTTAGAACCTGAGGCAGTGGCTGATGCCATAGCAGCGTTAACCGCGCCAAATACAAATGGCTACTCTACAGACTCGGAACCCGAAGTAGACATCTTCGCACAAACAGTTGTGGTGCCGCCGCAGAATCAAATGGACATACCAGATGACCCTAATCAATCAACTGACGCGTTCCTCGCTAAAGTCAAGAAACAGCTGTCTTCTCCAAATCATGGTAACCCCACAGGGCAAGAGAAAGACTCTTTCTCAACGACCATTCCGCAATGAAGCCGAGTCGATGAGACTAGCTCACAGTCACTGACTCAAAGTCACCTGCGCTTATTCATCAGCGCATTGACTTAGGCAATTCGTTAACCCGCTTCGGCTTTTTCGCGAACCGCCTTAAGCCGTTTGTTCAAGAACCGCATTTCTGAGTCTAAATAACGCTTTCGACTCAATAGCGGTTGCATCTCCTGAGCCTGTTTGACTTGTTCATTTAACGCATCTATCGACCGAACCAACTTGATTTCGTCGATCGCAAGGCTGAGATTTTTTAATACGGCTGGGGTTGTCATCGGATCGATTTGAATGACTGTTTGACTCATGCTGCTACTCCACTTCAATACGAGGTGGACTATAAGAGCTGAATTTAACCCATACTGTGAAACGCGTCTGTTAAAGGCAGAGCTTCAGGCGTTAGCCAAGGAAAAAATCTCGGTTGTGAGCTGAATAAAGTTTTTTATGGGCAGTGCATCACATTTCAGCTGAGGCATTATCGCCCATCAATTGCACGGCTTGACTCAAGGCCACCGCACAATCCTGCTGAACCTTGTGAGTAATAATATTGTCGGCTCGAGTTTTACCCTGATTTAGCAGCAGAACAGGCATTTCCAATTGACTCGCGTCGCGCACCAGCCGAAAGCCAGAAAAAACCACCAATGAAGACCCAACCACCAACATCGCATCACTTTGCGTGATCGCCGAATCGCAATCCTTTACCGTATCGCGGGCCAATGCCTCACCAAAGAAGACCACGGTCGGCTTAAACGTCCCGCCACAGAACTCGCAGGCCGGCAGTTCCAACTGCTCAAACTTGTTATTTTCTAGCTTTGCATCACCATCAGGGCCGAGCGGAGCGGAGAACTCTACTAGCACAGGGTTTTTCTCAAGCAACCGAGCTTGCATCTGCGAACGCGAAATCTGTCGCTGACAAGTCAAGCAGCCGACTCGGGCGAGAGACCCATGCATTTCAATCAACCGCTGGGTGCCTGCCCGCTGATGCAAGCCGTCGACGTTTTGGGTGATTGTCAGGCTCAGTTTACCCATCGACTCGAGCTGGGCGATGGCGTGATGCGCTGGATTAGGTTCGGCTCTGTTGAAAATCTTCCAACCGACATAAGCGCGTGCCCAGTAGCGTTGTCTGGTGGAGAGATGCTTAATAAAGTCACGATATTCGATCGGCCGTTGGTGCTTCCACTCGCCATCGGCATCACGATAACTCGGAATGCCCGAGGCGGTGCTAACCCCGGCACCGGTCAACAGCAGGATTCGCTGATGACGCATAATAAATTCGGAGACTAACATCGAAATGCCGACAGTTTTGGAACAAGTCTAATTATTGCGATTAAAGCCGCTGACCTGATTGCGTCCATTTTGCTTAG
>CBDTWQ010000487.1:0-2064 GCA_965364115.1 uncultured Gammaproteobacteria bacterium
CGGAGACAACACCCCGCCGTCTTCTGCCATCGGCGAATGCCGCCCCTGCTGCATCCGAATGCACATTTCATGATCTTCCAAGTGAACCTTGTGCCACAGCTTTCTGATCTGCTCAATTTGTGCATCACTATAATGCGCCTGTGCATGCGCATAGATGACTCTGCGCTGCCGAGTATGATTGGCGTCGAGTGGTTGGTGCAAATAAACCCCTAACTGATCGGGTTGATAGGTGCCGAGAATAAAGCCAGGAAACAAGGTCAGGTAGTGTGAGGTGACGCCCAACTGGCTGAGGTCTGTTTGCGATTGCTGCGCGGAGTCGAGTTCAACCTCACTGCCGAGGCAATGTTGCTCTATCAATGTGGTGTGATTTTCCAATGGCTGATTGGTGGTCGACCGATGGACGAACTGGACGTGATACGGCTCGATGAAATTCTCAACTAACAGTTTCCAATTGCAGTTAATTTGATCAAATTCAATCGTCGCCACCGGGTGATAATCTTCCACCACGGTATCGCCCAGCATCCGTTTTATCGGTGCCAGAAAATCCTCGAAAGGTTTAGGCTGCTCGGCTAAATTAACGAATATCCAATCGTACCAAACGGCGCAATTCACCGGCAATAAACCATAGTCAAGGAGGTCGAAGTCTGGCGGCAGTTGCTTGGCCCCGCCTCCAAAATAAGGTGCGTTTTTGAGCTGACCACAGAGATCATAACTCCAGCTGTGGTAAGGACAGCGGATCAACTTGCCACAATTACTTTTGGCATCGATGAGCTTTAAATTGCGGTGTCGACAAAGATTATGAAAAACGCGAATTTCGCCATCCGCATCGCGCAGAAGAAACAGCGGTTGATCGGCAATTTGAATCGGTTTGACGTCGCCAGACAATGGCAAGTCATGAGCAAAACCGGCGAACACCCAGTTTTCTGCAAACAGCGTTTGATTTTCTAACTGCCAAAATTCGTCATGGGTATAGGCCATTGCCGGCAACCCATGAGCAACCGGGTTGAGCCCATCAAAATGGCGGAACATTGCTTGCGTCAACATACCATCAAACCCGTTAGATCGGCTAAAGCTATCACAGAGTTTCTTAATCGCAAAACATTAATGGCCAGCTAATTACGTTTACCATAATATATTTTGCAAATTAGGCTGTTTTCATGAATAATTCATTGCAATATTTGCCTTAAAGTCAATTTATGCCTCTCGAACCTGTTGCCACCCGTTCACCCAAAATTCGAACCATCGCGTCAACCGAAGACGACCTGAATCGCGAAATTATCAAGATGCTGCAGCAGGATGGCCGCTTGGCATTTAAAGATATCGCCACCGCACTCAAGGTTTCAGAGGGCACCATTCGAAACCGTGTGCAGTCGATGAAACAAACCGGTGCACTCAAAATTGTGGCGCTCGCTGACCCGATGGCAATTCGATATAAAGCAGACGCTATGATTGGGATCAAGGTCGCCTCACCCGCTACGCCTCGCGCGGTCGCGATGCGCCTGAGTGAACTCAGTGAGGTGGTTTATGTGATGTGGGTTTCAGGCCGCTATGACCTACTCATCGAAGTGGTCTGCGAAAGCAGCAGTACGTTCCAGCAGTTCCTTGATCAACACTGTTTTAGTCAAACCGACATCGATCAAATCGAGGTCATGAGCGGCATCGAAATGTTCAAAAATCAATTCTTGCTGAAACGGCAAACCAACTAAACCCGATCACTTCAGGAGTGACCATGAGCAGCACCTATTTTCAAAACATGGAAGAATCCTTCGCCAGCAAAGAGCGAATAAGAGCCGAGCAAAAGAAACTCGAAGATGCCGGGGTTAAATACATTCTGTCTTGCTGGATAGACATGCTCGGGGTGCCCAAGACTAAACCAGTGCCGATCTGTGATTTCGAACCCCTTTGCCTTGGCAAAGGCCCGCAGTTCGCGGTGCACTCAGTATCTTTCGTGCCCGAGCTTGGCCCTGCCGACGCTGACCAAATTCCGGTTCCTGATCTAGACACCTTGCAAATTTGTCCTTGGGATAAAACCTGCGCCTGGGTTTTCGCTGATTTGTGGTGGGA
>CBDTWQ010000488.1:0-2056 GCA_965364115.1 uncultured Gammaproteobacteria bacterium
CGCGAACTCGCTGGCAGTGTTGGAGCCGCTTCGGCACATGCGATGGTCAGCCGTGTCGCTGGTCGGGGCAGCATCAGCATGACCGAACTGATGGATATCGCCGATGAAACGCAACGCCTGATTGAAACCTCGCGGGAATTGTCGCGTAAATCAAATGAGCTGACCGAGACCACGCATCAACTGCGCGAGGCCAATGACCGCTTGCGGCAACTCGACGCGCGCAAGGATGACTTCCTCAGCCAGGTCAGCCATGAATTGAGAACGCCGATGACCTCAATTCGATCGTTCTCAGAGATTTTATTGAGCGACGAGCCAGTTACCGAGACCGAGCGTGATCGGTTCGTCACGGTGATTCATGAAGAGTCGCAGCGCCTCACCCGGTTATTGAATGAAATTCTTGATATGGGCCAGCTAGAAGCAGGGGCATTGGACATTAACCTTGAATCAGTCGATGCCTGGGGGGTTATAGATGCGAGCATTCATTCGTTGGATGGGTTGATTCTCAAACACCAGGTTGAGGTAAAGCAAATTAAAGCGAACGAACCCGCATGGATTCAAGCCAACGAAGACCGCATCATGCAGGTGTTGATCAATCTATTGTCTAATTCAATCAAATACAATACGGCGCAGACGCCTCAAATCGAGATTCGCAGCAGATTGAGCGCTGATTCAATGATGATTGATATTGTCGACAACGGCGGTGGTTTAAATCGAGATGAAGCCGCCACTGCATTCGAAAAGTTTATTCGCGGACGCAGTCGCCATTTGAATCAAGGCTCGGGGTTGGGTTTGTCGATTAGTCGCGCGATTGCGCGCTCGATGGGCGGTGATCTAACGCTTGAGTTCGAATCAGATGACAGCAGTTATTTTCGACTGCACTTAGTCCGGGTGACAAAACCGTGAGCGCATTTTGCCACTTTCGATTGACTACTAGGCCCGCGATAGAGATGCGGGATGACTGGGTTTGCGAGGTAGCGCAAGATGGTGTCTAATCGAAGTGTGAAGGTCGGTGAATAGCGCCCGTTATTATGACTAAATCTGTATTACTCGCTGAAGACGAACCCAACATCGTAGAGTCGATACGCTTTCTGCTGCAGCGTGCAGGCTTCGAAGTGATGGTCGCCACTGATGGGCGGCAAGCGCTTGAGATGGCCCTAGCGCAGCGGCCAAACGTTCTAGTGCTGGATTTGATGCTACCCGAAATGGATGGTTATGAAGTCTTGCGCAAATTGCGTGCGGACCCTGCTGGGGAAACCTTGCCAGTTTTAATTCTGACCGCCAAAGGTCAGCGCGTTGATCGCGAGACAGCACTCGAAAATGGTGCCGATCAATTCATGACCAAACCATTTGCCAATGCCGAAATTGTCGCCGCAGTATCGGAGCTGGCAACCCTGCGCGATTAATTCTTTAACCGGGACAGTATACATTTTATACCCCAGCGAAGCTGAGGGGTTGAAATGTATACTGTCCCGGTTTAACAGCTAAAGCAATATAGCGGGGTGCCGATACAACTTAGGGGTTGCTGTCAGACTTGGTTATGCCATGTTGCGAGTAAATATAAAAAAGCAAAACTACAAAATTGATCGGTATGAGATTATTCGGCTGTTGGGGAAAGGTTCTCAGGCTTTTGTTTATCTTGGACGCGATCCGCGACTAGAGCGCTTTGTAGCAATCAAAGTGCTGACAGAGCAAGAGCTGAGTCGCACCAGCGACAATGCCACCCCGCTGGAAGCGATTATCTCAAGCAAACTCAATCATCCCAGTATCATTCCAATTTACGATGCGGGCGAGTGCAAAATTGGCCCATATTTAGTGTTTGAATTCGTTGAAGGCGATACCTTAAGGGATCTCCTTACAGCCACTCGATCTTATCAGCTCGATAAGGCGATACCGATGATGACGACGATTCTCGAAGCATTGGCAGTCGCCCATCAACACGGCATTCTGCACCTTGACCTCAATCCTAGAAACATCCTAGTTGATCGCAACGGCAGGCCGAGAATTATGGACTTTGGTCTGTCGCAATTCGTCAACGACGACCACGACCGAAAAGATG
>CBDTWQ010000489.1:0-2050 GCA_965364115.1 uncultured Gammaproteobacteria bacterium
CCGGCGACCAGAAGATCGCAATTCGCGCGATAGCGACCACCGCGCCCTGCCACGCCGCCTTCTTGTTCAAATTCCAGCAGCGCTTGATGAAATGCCAACAACACGTGGGTTGGTGGGGTAAACCGCCACTGCTTGTTTTTTTCCATCGCGCGCCATTGGTCAACTAAATCGAGCACTAGCGAGGGCGAGTTGCCTTCCGCTTCGATCAACGCCGATTCGCGCGCGATACAAAACCCCATGCCGGGCGCACCCTCAAGACACTTATTGCTCGAAGCCACCACCGCATCGAACTCGATTTCCTTAGCGCTCACTGGCAAGGCGCCGAACGCGCTCATTGAGTCGATCAGTAATCGCCGCCCCTGTTGCGCGACAATTGTCGCGATTTCAGCCAGCGGGTTCAAAATGCCGGAAGTGGTTTCGCAATGCACCACGACCACATGCGTAATTTCTGCATCAGTGCTCAATCTAGTTTCAACTGCCGCACCATTAGCCGGCACATTTTCTGGCGTTTCCTCGATCACAAAATTTCGCCCGTAGTATTGGCATATCTTAGCGATTCGCTGGCCGTAAGCGCCGTTAACCAGAATCAGCAACTTGCCGTCAGCAGGCACGAAGTTTCCAATCATCGCTTCAACCGAAAAGGTGCCGCTGCCTTGCAATGGCACGCTCACATGAGTGCCTTCGCCGTCGACGATTGAAACCAGCCGTTCAAGCACCTCGGAATTCAGCGCGATAAATTTCTCATCACGCGAGCCATAGTCATGCAACATCGCTTGTTTAACCGACAGCGAGGTGGTCAATGGACCGGGGGTCAAAAGGTACGGATCGCCACTGGGTGATTGAGCACTTTCACGACTGTCTTGCGGGTCTGTCATTTTAAAAATCCTGACTATGAGCGAGGTTGTCATTTATACCGCTGGCCCATAGTATCTATCCAATCGATATTACTGATGTCTCAAATAGATTATGCCTATATCACATGCCCATTTACGTTCGTTTCACGCGGTCGCGCAGCACGGCAGCTTCACTCGCGCCGCTGAAATGCTCAACGTGACTCAACCGACCTTGTCCGGCCAGGTGAAGGAACTCGAAACACGCTACGGCAGCAAACTTTTCACTCGACATGGCCGCCATATCGAACTCACCAGCCTCGGCCAATCGGCTTTCGAAATCACCCGACAGATGTTTCGTTTCGAGCAGGAGGTCGAGCAATTGCTGCAATCGGCGCAAACATTAACCTCGGGTCAACTGCGCGTCGCTGCCGATTCACCCTACATTGCAACCCCATTGCTGGCTCAATTTCAGCGACTTTACCCCGGCATTCAAATTTCAATTCAGTATGGCAATTCGCAACAGCTGATGTCCTGGCTGCAGGCACGCCGATGCGATATCGCATTCTTGCCGAACATTCCTCCAGATGATAACCATCTTTGGGCGATCCAGTTAGCGCCCGGCAGATTAGTCGCGTTCGTCAACCAATCTCACGAGTGGGCAAAGCGGCGCTCGGTCAGTCTTAGCGAGCTGGTCGATCAACGCGTCATCCTTCGCGAAAAAGGTTCGCGAACACGTTCAATCTTTGAGAACGCACTAACCGATGCCGACTTGTTGCTCAACACTGTGATGGAGATCCAGGGTCGCGAAGGGGTTCGCGAAGCGGTAGCGGCCGGGTTTGGGGTTGGCATCGTCGCCGAAAGCGAGCTGTTGACGGACTCTCGCCTGCAGGCTTTGGTGGTCAGCGATGCCGAACTATTGCATTCAGAGTGCGCTGTGTGCCTCGACGAAATGCGGGGCGTACGGGTTACCCGTACGTTTCTCGAAATGATCAAGTCGCAACCAGAAAGCATCGCGCTCGGCTGAATAGAATGAATTTAAAGTTTGCTTAGTCGATAGACGCATCATCCCGCTTGGGCGACTCTGTCAGAACAAGTGACTCAGATAAGCCAGAAGAGATCATTGATAAAACAAACGATCTAACATCGATAGAACCTATAGTTGATATTCATAATATCGATTTAATCTGATAACGGATTCACTCTATAGTGAAAGCCTC
>CBDTWQ010000490.1:0-2047 GCA_965364115.1 uncultured Gammaproteobacteria bacterium
GAGCAGATTGACGAGTTTACTATCCAGTTTATTGTTGTGCTTGATGTCAATTAATAGCCAGGCCGCGGGGCAAAGCGAGAAATGGAGTCTACTGCAAGCCGAATCCAGCATTTATTTTGTCAGCATTAAAAAAGGCGCGATCGGTGAGGCCCACCACTTCAGTGATTTCTCAGGCGTTATCGATCACAACATAGCGACCATCACGATAAAGCCAGACAGCGTCGATACCAGTATCGGAATCAGAGACCAGCGCGTACGCGAGTTTCTTTTCGAAACTGGCATTTACCCGACTATATCGATCACCAGCGACGTTTCAGCAGCAATTGCCGCGGTGAAGAAAACGCGAAACGCGACGCTCGATCTGCCTGCCCGTCTCACGCTACACGGTGTGACCAAGGAGATTCAGGTCAAGGCCAACCTTACCCTTTCAGGTGACGATCGCCTGATAGTCTCCAGCATCCGCCCGATCATCATCAAGGCAGTTGACTACGGGATGGATGGCGGCGTCACCAAACTCGCCAACTTGGTTGGCGGCATTGCGATCACCAGTGCAGTGCCGGTGAACTTTGTGCTGTCCTTCAAGAAATAAGCAAGTTGACATAAAGACATATTAGAGACGCTACCCTACCCTTTTCAGACGTTAAGGTAGCGTCTCTTTATGTGCTCCTGTTGAATCTTTAGTTGATTAATTGGCGAATGACTCGGTGGTTAAAAATAAAGGAAATCCGTCCGGCAATGGTAGGTAGCTATCTTGGGTTATATTTTCCAGGGGGTTCTTGCCCACCGTAATCTAGGGCAGCGGCGATAAAACTGAAACATTTAAGATGGGCAGCACTATCGTCAGCATTAGCGCTGACCGCAGTTTTGCTTACATTGGTGCATTTTGAGGTTATCCACCCTTCGTATAAAATATTCAAATAAGATGATGAAATCGAATCTGCGATAAATAGCGTTGGATCAAAAATTGGGTCTTCAGTGATAAGGAGCACCGACACCCCCTACTCATCTAACGAGTTTATTCAGTTGGTGGCTAGCCCAGTTTGGCGCTATCGCAGGTGAGTGGGAGGCGAAAAAGAAACACGAATTAATGGCAATCGAAAACCAAGGTTTTGTGGTGGTCGATGATGAACACATTAGCAATATTGACGAGTTTTATAGCAAAAATAAGGAAGGCCTCAAGAGCATTCTTGAACTTGAGTCTAAACTGGCGTTTATCCCGTCCAGAGCTTCGAAGCATAGTGAATATAAGTTTTTAGGTGCATCTGCGGGAGGCGTTAATTCAGCTTGCGGTTTTTCCGCTATGAATAAAATTTTTCACACTCCGATGGGAAAATTGTCAATTCTCGAAGAAGATTTGATAGCTGCAAGCGGCTTCACTTTGGTAGAGCCAGAGTATCTAAATATTCATATAGGGAAACACTTAGCTATCGTTGATAGTGCTCAAAGGAAGAAATAATGGCGTATTTATGAGCGAAATATATTGGACTAACTCAGCGTCAAATCGAGAGTTTACAGTGGAAGTCAGCATTAACCTTAATGACCCAAATAACAGCACACAGAAAAATGATTTAATTGGCTTTTTAACTAAGTCTTACGGCGATTGACAGTGTCAAACTCGATTGATTTAACCACTCTTTAAGTACCTCTTGGGCTTCTAAATAAAGTAAATTATATGGTCTATTGGAATTCAGACTGATCTATTGCCCAATGCCAATGTAGCCAGGTTGAGCTGCTATTCGAGCGATCCAAGCGTTGATGGCTGGATAGCCAGATAGATTAAACCCGCCCTCATCTGCAACATGGGTGTAGGCATAGAGTGAAATGTCGGAAATGGTGCAACGATTACTGACGAGAAAGTCATGTTCGCTTAGGAATTGTTTCATTTGATTTAGCACCCGTTCCCCCGCTTTCAGCTTACTTTGATATTCTTTCTCACGACTGGCGGGTCGTTTTTGATAGAGGTTAATGAAGCGCGCGACGGCGATGGCTGGTTCATGGCTATATTGTTCGAAAAACATCCACTCGAGCACTCTGGTCTGAGCCAAAC
>CBDTWQ010000491.1:0-2043 GCA_965364115.1 uncultured Gammaproteobacteria bacterium
GTGCTGATTGTTAGTCGCGGGTTATCCAATTCGGGGGCGATTGAACTGATTGCTCGACGTGTGATTAATTCCGGGCGATCGCTGTTTGTCCACATTAGCGTGATGTCTGGGGTTTCAGCAGTGCTCTCGGCGATAATGAATAACGTTGCGGCACTTGCCCTGTTAATGCCGGTCGATATGCAAGCCGCAAAGAAAGCAGGCCGCAGCCCAGCGTTAAGCCTGATGCCATTGTCCTTCGCGTCGATTCTTGGCGGCATGATTACGCTGATCGGCACGCCGCCTAATATCATCATTGCCAGCTTTCGAGAGCAAGCGGTGGGCGAGCCCTTTGGCATGTTCGACTTTACTCCAGTGGGTCTGATCACCGCATCGGTCGGCATTTTATTTATCATATTGGTTGGTTGGCGGCTGATTCCGGTCAGTGGGCATGACCAAGGTGCCGTAGCCGCATTGTTTGAGATGGATGACTATGTCGCCGAGGTGAAAGTTACCGCAACCGCAGAGGTGATCGGCAAACGCATAGCGGACCTCGATTCAATCGCCGAAGAGGTCGATGTCGCAATAGTAGGCCTTGTGCGCAACGGAAGGCGCTTGCCTGGGCAAGCGCGCCTAGAGACGCTTCAGGCAGATGACATTATGGTTATCGAGGCCAATGCCGAAGCGATTGACGCCTTTGTTGGCACCCTCAAGCTCGACTATGTTGGTGGCGAGAAACATCAAGGTTTGGCGAGTGAAGGGCTATCGCTGATCGAAGCGGTGGTGCCCGAGGACTCGCGCATTGCCGGGCGTTCGGCGATGAGCCTGCAACTGCTTTACCGCCATGGCGTCACCTTACTCGGGGTGTCACGCAAGGGCAAAAAATTTCGTGACCGTGTGCGCAAACTCGACACTAAGGCGGGCGATGTTTTATTGCTACTAGGCCCCAGCGAACGCGTCGGCGATGTGGTGTCTTGGTTGGGTTGTTTACCGCTGCAGGCACGAGACTTACAGGTGGTGCAGCGAGAAAAAGCGGGAATTGCGGCCGCCAGCTTTATGCTCGCGATCATCGCGGCGACTACCGGTCTGTTACATTTGCCAGAAGCACTAGCCTTGGTCTGCATCGTCATGGTCGGCTTCAACATTGTGCCGGTGAAAGAGATTTACACCTCAATCGAATGGCCGGTGATCGTGCTTCTTGGATCGATGATTCCACTTGGTGCAGCGCTCGAAGCTTCGGGTGGCACCGCCTTGATCGCGCAATCGATCGTCAACTTCGCCGAGGGTTATGGCCCCGTTATTGTGCTGACCTTGCTGATGCTGGTCACCATGACGCTGTCAGATGTTTTAAACAACACTGCAACCACGGTAATCGCCGCTCCGATTGCAATCGATATCGCGAATCGACTGAGCGTCAACCCAGATCCTTTTTTAATGGCCGTCGCGATCGCCGCCTCCTGCGCTTTTCTAACCCCAATAGGGCATAAGAACAACACCTTAATTATGGGCCCTGGCGGCTATAGATTTGGCGACTATTGGCGCATGGGGCTGCCTCTGGAAGTGCTAGTAGTGCTTGTTTCGATACCCTCTATTCTCTATTTTTGGCCGTTTTAAGCCCGTTACTTCGGACGATGGCGCTCTATAACCCGCTTATTTTAACAATGCCTCATCACCATAAGTAAAGTGCCGATTTGGTTGCAAACTATGCCCGACAGGAAAGACTAGAGATTACGCTCCCGCATATAGCCCACTAACATCAAGCGGTAGTCAGTTGATTGAATATCAAAGACTTAATCTGGTTTCGCCTTGGATTCACGGCCAATTGGGCGAACATTATGTTTTTATTCACTGTTCAGCGATTAAACTGCTCGGATAATCGTTAACTATTCAAAGCCCCAAAATCTATAGACTACTAATATGAAACTATTTCTGATCTTAGTAACGCTCACCGCGCTCTGCTCAAACACTGCCAACGCCGCTGCAAATGACAAAGTCGAGGCACTCAACATGGCACCACGGACAGTAAAACTAAACCAACAGATCGAAAAGGCTTTGATCGCCAAGGGC
>CBDTWQ010000492.1:0-2040 GCA_965364115.1 uncultured Gammaproteobacteria bacterium
TCGGCATCGCGAATGATCGCTTGAGCCAACAGCTGGAAGACTTCAGTCAGTGCATCAACAAAATCATGATTACGTTCGTCCAAAACCACTCCACTAGCACCACTGGCGATCAATAGGCAAGCATCGTTGGTTGATGTGTCGCCATCAACGGTGATCGAGTTAAGGGATTCAGAAACTAGCGTTTGCAACAGGCCATCAAGTATTGTTTGATCCACCCGGGCATCGGTTGCGATAAACCCCAGCATCGTCGCCATGTTCGGCTTGATCATGCCCGAACCCTTGGCCATTCCGCTGATCGTGACTGGCTTGCCATCAATCAACAGTTGTCGGCTGATGACTTTCGGTAAGGTGTCCGTTGTCATAATGCCATTGGCCGCTTCCAGCCAATTATCTTCTTTCAAGTCGGCCAACAAGCGCGGTAAGGCCGCCCGAATGAACTGATCTTCTAGCTGAGTGGCAATCACGCCGGTTGAAAAAGGCAGCACCGAGCGACTATCAACATCGGTTAGATTGGCCAGTTCGGTGCAGCAGCGATAGGCCGCCTGCAGCCCTTGATCGCCGGTGCCGGCATTGGCATTGCCTGAGTTGATTAATAAGAAACGTGTTTCAAGATTGGCGCTGAGGTGTTCTCGCGCGACCGTGACCGGCGCGGCACAAAAGCGGTTTTGGGTGAAAACTGCGGCTATGTTGGCACCCGCTGCGCATTCAACCAGGGTCAAATCTTTGATCGCGGTATCAGGTTTGATTCCGCAATGAGTTGCCGCTAGCCGAACGCCCGGCACCGCGATTAAATCAGCCGGGGGCTTGAGACCAACCGCCATGGCTATTCAACCACCACCGTTAAAGTTTGCCGTGGCATTGCTTGAATTTTTTACCCGAGCCGCACCAACAAGGTTCATTACGCCCTACTTTCGGTTCTTTGCGCACATAGGGTTGGGCGGTATCTTCGTCTCCGTCTGAGTTCGATGAATCGAGCGCACTAGTGGCGCTCGCATGCTCCATTTTCACTTGGTCATTATTGGGGTGGTTTTGCTCCAAGGCCTCGACTTCAGCTTCATCGCGAATCTGCACGCGAGTCAATGCCTGGATAACCTCGTAGTTGATTCCATCCAGCATGTCGGTGAACATTTCGAAAGACTCGCGTTTGTATTCTTGCACCGGATTTTTTTGCGCATATCCACGCAGACCGATGCCTTGACGCAGGTAATCCATTGCGGCGAGGTGTTCTTTCCAGTAACGATCAACAATCATCAAGGTGATTTCTTTTTCCAATCGAACCAGCAAATCTTCACCAAGTTGCTCCGACTTTGCCTGATAGGCTTCCTCAAACGCGAGCCTGATACGATCGTATATTTCGTCGTCGCTGATCTCTTCCGCTTCATCTAGCCATTGCTGAATCGGTAGCTCGGCGCCAAACTCATTAACCAAGTTTTGACGCAAGCCTTCAATATCCCATTGCTCGTCCACCGAATTCGGTGGCACATAGCTTCTAAACGCAGCCTCGAGCACATCCTTGCGCATTTGCACAATCGCATCGGAGATCGTTTCGCTGTGCAGCAGGTCGTCACGCTGCCGATAAACCACTTTGCGCTGATCGTTGGCAACATCATCGTATTGCAGCAATTGCTTTCGAATATCGAAGTTATGCGCTTCAACTTTTCGTTGCGCATTCTCAATCGCTTTACTCACCCACGGATGCTCGATCGCTTCACCTTTCTCCATCCCCAGTCTCTGCATTAAACCGGAAACCTTTTCGGAGGCGAAAATACGCATCAAACTGTCGTCCATCGCCAAATAAAAACGAGTGGACCCTGGGTCGCCCTGACGCCCTGACCGCCCTCTTAACTGATTATCAATTCGGCGCGATTCATGGCGTTCAGTGCCAATAATGTGCAAGCCACCGGCCTGAATCACTTGCTCATGGCGCTGTTGCCATTCGCTTGTCAACTGACTCCGTTGCTCCAGCTGATCTTCGTCGATTTCTTTTAGTTGCGCTTCAAGATTGCCGCCGAGCACTATATCCGTGCCGCGACCCGCCAT
>CBDTWQ010000493.1:0-2025 GCA_965364115.1 uncultured Gammaproteobacteria bacterium
GAATCGCGCAATAGAACGCTGATCGATCACTCTACCCATCAATATGAACCCTCTCGAAGGTCCTTTACCATTACTGGTTAGTATCGGTCGCATAGAGTAAAAAATGGGTATTCCATCCTGCACAAATATTCCGCGCGAATATTTTTGTCCTGCTCGACCAGAACGATTCAATTGATTGATCTCTTGATCCAAAACCTGCAGTGATCTTTTGGCATATTGATCGAATGTTTCGACCTCAGGTGATCTCCAGTCCAAGCCATGCAGGCCACGCCATATCACTTCGCCTTCTTTATTAACAAAATAAAAAATATTAATTTTCAACGCCGACAACGCTGACGATGACAAATTACTTTTAATGAACCGCCTATTTCTGTCTTCAATAAACTGATAGGAGTCATCCCAGGAGGACCAGTCGTAAACGAGCGTGTCTATCGATTTGATTTGTTGGTTGAACAATTCTTCAATGCGATCAATGCTGACATGCGCATGTTGGCGCTCAAGCTGGGTAAAGGTTGGGTAAATTACATTTTGTTGAATTAAAATGTTGGATCCAACCAGCAATGACCCCAGGAGGATCATAACCAGCAAAACTTTGGACGAAATTGACATTAGTGAACGCTGTTAGTGTGCCATGCCACCGGGCCTTTTACCTGGGCTATCTGGGCTTCAAAGGTTCTGGTTTTCATTAAACGCCTGCGCTGGAATTGGAATCTCTTAGATAAACATAGCAGTTGTTTTTTTGCTTAGCCTACAAATCTCACAAGACATCGACCGCATGAGTTTTTTGTTGGACTCTAAATCCGCCAAGTTGTTCAGTCTTGGCCTAATCAAAAGCTGTTTCTCAACTATCAAAAAATGATCTTGCTCTGCTCACCAAAACCAACAGGATCATCAAAAACTAGAATTCGTGTGACTCAACCGATAGCTTTGCTAAAATATATTGTTGTCGAATTTGACCTAGGCTTAGAGTCTCAACTAAAAGTGCAAAGTTCATGATTAACGGTGTCACGCCAGCAACTCTGCGAAAACGTTCGAGTAAGCGGCATATCTACCACCTCCAATACACCGCATTGTTGATATGTCTAGCCACCCATAATTTCTTACAAATGATGTTTGCCAGTCAGCGAATGCTCGAAGAACTAAAAACAACTGGTGCTAGAACCGAAGAAATCGATCAGCCACATATATGTCGATTGTCGGTGAAGCCAGCAGTCATCTTATAATGAATCAATTCGCCGCCGTCGATGTAGGCTCCAACAGTTTTCACATGGTGATTGCGCGTGAGGATGCCAATGAGCTGACCGTGATTGACCGCGAGCGCGAGATGGTGCGGCTCGCGGCTGGCCTCGACCAGTGTGGCAAGATAACCCCCGAAGCGAGCCAACGCGCGCTCGATTGTCTGGCGCGTTTTGGCCAACGGTTACGCGGGTTGGATGCGGACAACGTCCGCGTCGTCGGCACCAATGCACTGCGCAAAGCAAAGAACGCCAAGCAATTTATCGCCCGAGCTGAACAGGTGTTAGGTTTTTCGATTGACATCATCTCTGGCGTTGAGGAAGCGCGTTTGATTTATTTGGGCGTTGCAAAGACCCTGCAAGGCGATCGCGGTCGGCGCTTGGTGGTGGATATTGGGGGTGGCAGCACCGAGATTATAGTTGCCGATAGGAGCAAGACTTGTTTCCTCGAAAGCCTTGATATGGGATGTGTCAGCACCAGTGAAAAGTTCTTTACCACGGGAAAATACAGCCCTAAACGAATGCGCCGCGCTATTCTAAACGCGCAATTACAACTCGAGCCCTGCACTGCTGCGTTGCAACAATTAAAACCAATCGACGTCATAGGCACCTCGGGCACCGCGCGTGCGATCGAACACGTGGTGCGAGAAAATGGTTGGAGTGACACCGGCATCACCCAAGAGAGTTTGAACATCTTGGAAAAACAAATTGTCGATGCGGGTCGTTTGAAAAATCTAAGCCTAATCGGTCTCGGACCCGATAGGCAGCCCGTGTTCGCCGGTGGCGTTGC
>CBDTWQ010000494.1:0-2024 GCA_965364115.1 uncultured Gammaproteobacteria bacterium
ACATCTGAACCAACCAACAGTTGATAACTGCTTTGATCAATGAGCAGTGTGCAACCGTCTTTTTTGACCGAGCGATCAACTGGCTTAGCTTCTTCATCGAGCGAAAATGTGTACTGAAAGCCTGAACAACCGCCACCATAAACTGACACGCGCAGCATAAGATTGGGATTATTTTCATCACTTTGAATCGACTTCAACTTCTTCACTGCGGAATCAGTAAACCCAAGAAAGGTTTCACCGCTTTGTGGCCCCAACGTAATGCCAAAATTCGCATCTATTGTTACGTTCATTTTTTCACTCTCACACTAAGCTGCTGTCTATCATAATGTATAGTCTATTTATCAGTTATCAACTATCTGTCAGGGGCATTGAGGATTGATCGTTTGAATGATCAGTCTTCACCGACTTATCCTCCAGTCGCCTCGGCTCCTGCTCACTTTGCGGCTGATGCACCAACCCACCATTAACTTCAGCACCGATCGCCATTTCAATAAGATTATAATACACACTGCCTCTGATGCGCGACTTTGGCGCCAATTCGACTCGAATGCTGCCATAAACATCGCCCACAATCTCGCCATTCACCACAATCAAAGGCACCCTAACCTCACCCTCGATTCGACCAAATTCACTTAAAATCAAAATTGCATTGCTGCCAGGCTCGGCCATGACATTGCCATTGACCTTACCATCCACATGCAAACCGCCTGAAAATATCAGATCACCATTGATTTCAGTACTCTGGCCGATCAATGTATCGATACGCGCCGCTTTAAACTTCTTCTTTCTACCAAACATTCAAATGCCCTCGGACAACACGCTTGCCCATGCAATAGTTTCTGTAAAAGACTTAACCTTCTTTGATGCCGATTTTATGCCGATTTGAACTTCAAACGGTTCAAATCCACTGGGCAGCGCAAAGTCAGCTTCAAAAATTTGAAAATAACGGAAAGCAAATCTGGTTTGCTTGCCACTTTTTTCAAGCGATAAATCGGACAATACCAGTTCAACAAGACCGCCGGCCTGCTCGCCGCGAATCAGCACGCTCGTGTCACCGCGAATTTTGCTGACGCTTTTCCCGCTCTTGGTCAATATCATCTTGTAACTGTATTGATTTTGATTATTCTTCTTACGCATCTCAAACGATTGTAAATTGACGCTTAGAGCCGCGTTTTTTGGTGAAACAATGCCTCGATAAAAAACCAGCTCTTCTTTTTGAGCCAACAGTTCTCTTTGCAACTTAATCAGCTCTTGATTGGCGATCCCATAGGCATCGCTATCAATTTTGCTGCCGCCTTGGAGATGCGCATTCGATTGCAAAAGCTTTTGATTTCGGACCTTCAAATCAGCTACCTGGCTAATTAACTTCGCGCGTTCGGCCTTAACGAACTCTAGCTCGTCTCGCTGATAGACGCTGCCCAAATAAAAAAACGTTGCGATCAAAGCGAGTAAAACACAAAACCCAATCCATAATTTCCATGGCCGATGCTGCCTGACCTGAAAACCACGGTGCGCGTAGCTTTTCACGGCATTAGCCCCGCATAATCAAGACCCATTGTCTCGTCCATTCCAAACATCAGATTCATGTTTTGGATTGCTTGTCCTGCAGCGCCCTTAACCAGATTATCTTCTACCGATAAGATCACGTACTTATTCGCATGTGGAAGATGATGAAGACTAATTCGACACACGTTAACCCCACGAACACTGCGAGTTTCCGGATGTGAACCCATCGGCATGACATCGACGAAAGGCTCTTTTTGATAAGCGGTTTCAAACGCCTGCTGGGCATCATCTGCACTTCCTAGCGCATCGGCGTAGATGGTTGCGTGGATGCCTCGGATCATTGGCATCAAATGAGGTGTGAACACAAGATCAGCCTTGTCATTTAGGGTCTGCAGTATCGCTCTAATCTCGGGCAGATGTCGATGGCCCGAAACAGCGTAAGCTTTAACCGATTCAGTGACTTCGCAAAAAGCATTAGTCACCGCGGCTTTGCGCCCCGCACCACTCGCACCCGACTT
>CBDTWQ010000495.1:0-2021 GCA_965364115.1 uncultured Gammaproteobacteria bacterium
TTTATCCGCTATCACAATGCTCTAAATTTCGGTACTCTTGACGACTATCCACGCTGCGAGTTGCTAACAAACTCTAGGTTATATCGAAAATGAAAAATAAAGCTTCGATACTCTGCGTTGATGATGAGTCAGTGAATTTGGCCATCATGACGGAATTGTTGCAAGACGAATACAGCCTGGATACTGCTCAATCGGGCGAGAACTGTTTGCAGATAGTGGAGGAGAGTAGACCTGATTTAGTGTTACTCGACGTCAATATGCCTAGGATGGATGGTTTAGAAACTTGTCGCCGCTTGAAGTCGAGCTCTGATACGGCCGATATTCCGATTATTTTCGTCTCGGCGCTGGCCTCTAGAACGGAGCTAATGGCGGGTTATGAAGCAGGCGCTGATGACTATCTGACAAAACCGCTTAACGAAGAAGTACTAAGTCGGAAAATCAATCTGGTGTTGGCCAGTCAAAGTCGTAAACAAGAGCTGAAGACAATCTCCGATCAAGCGGTTGAAGACTTGATTGATAATTTGTCTTCGACCGAGCAGCTGAAGATGGTGGTGAAGTTTCTGTCCCGCTGTCAGGCCAACCGCGACTTGAGTGAATTGACTGCGAATCTATTCGATTGTCTGCGAATTTTGGATCTTGAATGCAGTTTGTTGATCGCAGAAAACACCGAAACTCATGTTTATTTTAGCGATGAAATTGACCGCCCAATGGAACGACAGATTCTCGAGAGTCTGCGCGACCAAGACCGAGTGGTCAAGTTTGGCACGCGCCTCGCGATTAACTCAGACAACGCATCGCTGTTGGTGCGAAACCTCCCAATTGATACCGACAGTGCGAAAGAGCTTTGTGATAACTTACTGATTCTTTTCGAAGGATTGGATGCCCGAATAAACGACCTAACTGCGCGTCAAAAGTTGCTTCAGCGGTATCAACTATTAACCACTGTTTTGATCGCTGCGCGCGATAATTTGGCTGCAGTTTCTGATTCCAACTCGAATCAAAAAACCACGGTCAGTGAAGTGTTAGCGGGCATGACTGCCGAAATTAAGACTCAGTTAAACGATTTTAAACTGGGTCAGTCTCAGCAAACCAAGATGCTCAACCGTGTTGCCGCCTCAGTTCGTGAAATAGAATTGTTTGAAGTTGAAAATGAGAAAATTGATCATAAACTCAGTCAAACCATTCACGATTTCTCACTGGCAATGAAGAATAGCCCTGGCACTTCGTGAACATCGAAGGTTAATGATTTGCCGCAAACTGTGGGCTTAGATCGGCTTCCGGTCGTGGTTTTTCCTGTTAGTAATTTTCTTATTTATAACTTTATGGGTTAGGTAACCGTCAATGAAAGATGCCGTCATTGTATCAACCGCTCGCACACCGATCGGTCTAGCCTTTAGAGGCACTCTGAACAATATCAAATCACCGACCTTAACCGCACACGCGATTCGCCATGCAGTGGCACGAGCCGATGTTGAAGGTGGTGAAATTGACGATGTGATCATCGGTTCGGTTTTAAATGCGGGCACTGCTGGAATGAACGTCGCGCGCCTGTCGAGTCTTGCCGCCGAGCTGCCCGTTTCGGTGGCTGCGCAAACCATTGACCGACAATGTGCCTCAGGTTTGATGGCGATCGCCACGGCCGCCAAGCAAATTATCGTTGATGGAATGAAGATCGTAGTGGCGGGTGGTCAGGAGAACGTTTCGGCAGTGCAAAATCAATATTTCCCCTGGGTCTTTGAACAAGCGGATGCCAATGTGATTAAGGTGGCAGAGCATTCTTATATGCCAATGCTGCAAACCGCTGAATTTGTGGTTAAGCAATACGGCATCAGCCGAGAAGCGCAAGATGAATATGCATTGCAGTCGCAAATGCGCACCGCGGCCGCGCAACAGACGGGCATTTTTGACGCGGAGATCGTGCCGATTTCAGCAACCCGCAAAATTAAGGACAAAGCCACTGAAGAAGTGCGGTTCGAAGATGCGGAATTGTTGCAGGACGAAGGCAATCGTCCACAGACGTC
>CBDTWQ010000496.1:0-2020 GCA_965364115.1 uncultured Gammaproteobacteria bacterium
TGAACCGGTTTCGTCAAAGTCATCCGGGCATCGATATAAAGCTGCATACCGGTGACCCCGAACACGCGATCAGCCGAATTGTTGCGGGCGATGAAGAAGTCGCTATTGCGGCGTTACCGCCAACCCAGCCCAGAGGGGTAGTGTTTAAATCTATCGCTATGTCACCACTGTTGTTCATTGCACCCAAGAGTCAGTTTGAGATGGATATCCCTAAGGGCAATGATGCCGAACAATGGTCAAGAATACCGATGATTCTGGCTGAAAAGGGTCTGGCGAGAAATCGAGTGGATCAATGGTTTCGAACACTCGGTGTCAACCCAAGAATTTACGCGCAGGTTGCTGGCAACGAAGCCATTGTGAGTATGGTAAGTCTGGGATTCGGCATTGGCGTTGTGCCCAAAATCGTTATCGACAATAGCTCGCTGGCAGATCAGATCAGAATCTTGGATGTTGAACCTACACTCGAGCCCTACAATTTGGGATTGTTCACCTTAAAACGAAGTTTGAACAATCCACTGGTCCGGGCATTCTGGGGTTTGACGGTTTAGTGAAAAATAGATTTCGGGTTTAATCAACCCTCGGCGAATAATTAGATTTCGCGCACTATGCAGCGCTGAAATCGACTTCAGAACCTCACAATGACCCAGCTCAATCTCTCGAAACAACTCATCGAAGAAGTACACTCCTCGTGCATCACTTATGGCGTTAAAAACTAGTCGTAATTTTGCAGATGACTCACCCATAAATTTTGTAATGAGTGAACCGAGTGGTAATTGAAACAGCGAGAAATCATGCATCCCTGCAAGTATTGATGCTCGGAATATTTTACCTGTTCCTGGAGGGCCAACAAGCAGAACATGGCGACGTGGGGACAGTTCGTGATTTTTAAGTTTGGTTATATGCCGCTGCTCACGAACTAATCGTTCCAATTTTCTTCTCACATCATCGGAGGAAATCAAATCGCTCAATTTATACTTGGGGTGGCCAATTGCTAATTGCTAATAATCCATCGCTGTCTTTTAGGCTCTTCGCTATGGAAACCGGAAGATTTTTTACATTAGATTTTTTGGCTTGCGCGATAATGCCGTGTAATTCTTGGGCCAAGCGCCCATGTCCATTGCTAGCTTCATGCGCGGCAACTTGTAGGGTAATAGATAGGAATTGGTCGTCATCCCGATTTAGATGGGAATGCAGTGGAGCTTTTAGGTGTTCTGAACTTGCCACTTTTGAGTTCTCTGTAATTTCCTTTTCGACTATCTAATACAATTGATATCAATATCACAAATCCAAGCACACAAGTAATGGAACCAGGTCTTTGGCTTTGAATGGCCTGAGTAAAGCTAGATGTTGAAGGTCTATGCTTGCTGACTGTGGGCATTTTGTGGCGGACAGTTGTGCTAAGTTTTGCTCTGTGAGGATAATCTTGCAACGAGCGTCCCCGTAAATTATTGATTAATAAATGGTTAAATTTTCTTCGCCATACTCATAATGATGGGGTCCCCCGTTCAAATCAGGGCGTAGCCACCATTTTTAGCCTGCTGCGCACCAGAATTGCCGTGTCGGATTTTGGTCGGGCCTCGCAGGATAAGCCGCTCATGTAGCGCGGATTGTCTAAAAGTGTTACTCGGCTCGATGGGGCATCAGGAGACATTATTCTATCCACTTCAAATCATTTCGTTTAGCGCGAAACGATTTAGGATGAATACTTCTTTCCTTCTGTTTTCAAGCGGTTGATCAGTGCGAGTAGATACAGCTTTCGTTGCAAGTTGACAATACTTTTAAAATCATTTCATTTTTAATGAAATGATTTATTGAAAAACAAGAAATACCTCTATAGATTAGATGCTTATACGTTTCAATAGGAGGGATTATCGTTTCATGCCCGTTTCAAACCAGTCTATTCTAGCCTTTATCGCAGCCCATCCTGGCGCGGGACGCGAGCAGATCCGTAAGGGTGCCGCAGCCAACTTCAGTGAAACGACTATTTGGCGTGCACTAAGGCGACTGGTTGATGAGGGAA
>CBDTWQ010000497.1:0-2018 GCA_965364115.1 uncultured Gammaproteobacteria bacterium
CACCATCAAGTTGATTCCTTCGCCTGGATAAACCTTGGCACGGCGGGTGCCGCGCAACATGAAATTGGCCAAATTTTCGGTTTAAATCAAATTATCGACGGCGACAACGGTCAGCGCTACTACCCTATTACGATCAGCAAATCGTCGCTGCTTGGCCATCCCGGCAAGTGCCTAAGCCAAGCCTCTAAAAGTTATGATCCCAACTTCCTTTTCGATATGGAATCCAGCGGGTTTGCGGGCGCCTCGCTGCGCTTCAGTTGCGCAGAACTGATTCGAAGTATCAAGGTTGTGAGCGATAACCAACAGCATCAAACTGGGCACGATCGACAAAAGACCAGCGACTTGATTTACCAGCATATCGACCTCATCATCGCTGAAGCCGAACTGTTGATCGCACTCAATCAACAACTAGCGAGTCTCGAAGTTTCAGCCGAGTCAATCGAAAAATGGCTGGCTGCGGCCCATTTTAGTCAAACCCAAAAGAATCAATTGCGAAGCCTGCTTGGATATTTATTGAATCGTAGTTACAACAACGAGGCACTTCTCAGCCAATTGAATCAGCAGACTTCAGCCAAGACCATGATCGAGTCATTACAGCAAATTAGCCAACAAGATAGCGAGCGGCTCTAGCATGGTTAGCTGCGTTTATATCGAGGCAGAAGTGCGCAATCACGTGCGCACCGAAGCCATATTGGCTCGTATGCGTGGGGTTCCAGTGGTCGAAATTGACCACTATGGCGAAGTCTTTAACCCTCGCGCGCAAAACTTTAGGCTGCAAAAAAGCAACCCGGCAATGATTATTGCCCGCAAGACCAAAAATCATGTGCTAGCTGCGCCAGAAGGCTATGGCCTCGACGGAAAGCACCACTATTATTTTTCACACATGCTGAACTGCCTCTATGACTGCCGCTACTGTTTCCTACAGGGCATGTATCAGTCAGCTCATCAGTTGCTCTTCGTCAACTACGAGGACTTCGCCACCGCGATCACCGATCGAATAGACCAACACCGTAATCAACCCGTATGGTTTTATTCGGGCTATGATTGCGACAGCCTTGCTAATGATCCGACCACCGATTTTGTCAATTATTTCGTGCCGTTATTCGCTTCCCTCGACAACGCCTGGCTGGAACTGCGAACCAAAAGCACGCAAATAAGAGGCCTGCTGAAACAACCACCGGTCGAACGCGTTGTCGCCGCTTTTAGCTTCAGCGATCAAATCAGTCATCAACAGCTTGAACATGGCGTACCCTCGATCGAGAAGCGAATCGGCGCTATGCAGAAGCTGATAGAAGCGGGATGGGCGGTCGGCCTTAGGCTGGATCCAGTGGTTTATCACCTGCAATATCAAACCGCGTTTAAACAGCTGCTTGAGCAGATTTTCACCACCATCGATGCTGAGCGCTTACATTCGGTCAGCCTCGGTAACTTTCGCTTAACCCGCGACCACTTTCGTCAAATTTCTCGTCTTTACCCTGAAGAACCACTATTTGCACAGCAGTTAGAGTTAAAAAACGGCATTGTCAGCTACCCTGAATCAATCGAACAACAAATGATGCAGTTTTGCAAAGCAGCACTGTTGCAGCACATCCCTAGCCGAATTTACCAACCCTGCCAATGGCAGGACTAAGCGGCATGGCTAAACAGACGACTACGCTTGTCAGCGGCGCCAGTTCAGGCATCGGCTTGGCGATCAGCCAATTGTTGTTGAAACAAGGTCATCGTGTACTGGGGATCAGTCGAGGTCGCAGGGCCAGTTCGATTGATGATGAATCGTTCATTCCGGTTACGCTTGATCTGGCGAACATCAGCGAGATTGAAACTACAATTGCAACGCTGAAATCAGAACATAAATTCGATCATTTCATTCACGCAGCTGGCCAAGGTCACTTCGGTTCAATCGAGCAATTTTCAACTGCACAGATTGAACAGTCTCTGCGAGTCAATTTGATCAGTGCGATGATTATCTGCCGATCTCTAGTGCCCGATTTTCGTCAAAGAGGCCAAGGCCAAATGAT
>CBDTWQ010000498.1:0-2017 GCA_965364115.1 uncultured Gammaproteobacteria bacterium
GCGCTGATGAATCGTCTCGGACAGGATAAACTGCAGGCATTATTAAAGTCTTGCTATCACAACAACGCGGGTTAAACAGTATTTTGAGTTCAAATAAAAAAGATCGAATCAGTTCGCTGCTGAAGGCCATCGAAACCGGTGATGAGGCTGCAGTGGCAGTCGTAAATGAAGACCAGTATATCCAGCATAATCCTCAAACCCATGAGGGCAGCGAGGGTTTGGCCGCCCTGTTCAAGCGGCTCTCGAAATCCTCACCTCGGGTTAATGTGGTCCGCGCCTTCGAAGACGGCGACTATGTGTTTGCCCACACTGAATATGATTTCGCCCAATCGAATATTGGTTTTGAGATTTTTAGATTTGACGGCGAGCAGGCGGTTGAGCATTGGGATAACATTCAACAACGGTTCGGCCCCAACTCTTCAGGTCGATCTATGGTCGATGGACCAACTGAAGCACTTGAGTTAAATTTGACCGAGGTCAATCGTGCATTAGTGGGCTCTTATGTTGATCAGGTTTTGCTCAATCGCGAACTTGAGAAACTTGATGACTATATTTGCGGCGAACATTATGTCCAACATAACCCGTTTATCGCGGATGGTTTGTTAGCACTGCGAAACTCACTCGAAGCAAAGACCGAACAAGGCTACTCGATAACCTACAAAAAACATCATCGTATTTTGGCAGAAGGAAATTTCGTGCTTTCTGTTAACGAGGGGTTTTCAAATGGCGACCACTCAGCGCTGTTTGATCTCTATCGGGTTGCTGATGGTAAGCTAGTTGAGCATTGGGACACGATTGAGAAGATTCCTCCGCGGGCAGAATGGAAAAACGATAATGGCAAGTTTTGAATCACGTGATTGAAAATCAAAGTGTCAGTGTTGATTGAAGTAATCGATCGAGTGCTAATTACAATTCGAAATTCATATTTTGTAAAAATATCTATCTTTGGGCATCCATGAGTATTAAATGCCCTTCGGTTAAAGCAGACGGTGCGGAGCCTTTGGGTCTCCCCAGTTGTATTTTCTGTGCCGCTTCTTTAGTTATAAAGGGATAGTGAATCAGAGTTGGCAGATTCAACCTCGAAGTGGATAACCATCCATCAGCGCTGACGCTTTGAGAATTCGTTTGCAGTGATTCGGCTTTGCTAGCAATATTGGTGTTTCATCGTCAAGACGGTCGAGTCAGATATGTCAAACACGAAGTTAGAGAAGTCACCGCGCAAATGGATCTATCACCCCGATATTAACCAGCAATTGGCGCCGTTTTATCATTGGCCACCCAAACTTTGGCCTGCAATCAAATACATCGCCAATGCTTGGGGGCCGTTTGGTGTTCGCATTTATCTGCTCGCGTTATCGCTGTTCAGCTGGTTTTACTTTGCCCCTGCGCTTGAGCGTTGCCGTGAATTTGGCTTTGATTGGGTGGCCCAAATCTGGCTGCGAAATTTGGCCTTAATGCTGTTAGTAGCGGGTGGCTTGCATCTCTACTTCTACACTTTTCGAAAACAAGGCGATGATCGCAAATTTGATCCGCGCGATTTAGCCCGCCGGTCAAAATTGTTTGATTTCAATAATCAGGTTTGGGACAACATGTTTTGGACGCTGTTCAGTGCGGTCAGCGTTTGGACCTTATACGAGTCAGTATTGATGTGGGCCTACGCCAATGGTTTTAGTAGCTTAATTGAATTTAACGAGCAACCCGTTTGGTTCTGTTTGCTGCTGTTCATCACGCCATGGATAGCGGGTCTGCATTTTTATTGCCAGCATCGGTTGTTGCATTTGCCGTGGTTCTATCGCCATGTGCATAGCTGGCATCATCGAAACTCAAACACCGGTCCGTGGTCTGGCGCCGCAATGCATCCCGCTGAGCATTTGATTTGGATGAGTGATGTGCTGGTTTTGCTGCTGGTTGCCTCGCATCCGATACACGCGATCTTTTTCCTCCAGTTCCACCTCTTGACGGCGGTCACTTCGCATACTGGTTTTGAAGAATTGCAAATTGGCGAGCGAATGAAAAT
>CBDTWQ010000499.1:0-2017 GCA_965364115.1 uncultured Gammaproteobacteria bacterium
TGCTAGCCGCGTGATTGATAGCGCTTTAGATCCTTAAACTGTTGCCTTTCGTTATGGATAGTCAGCCGCTAGCGTTACACTATCGCGATGGAAAACACACTAATCATCGCAAAGGAGGCACCGCCACTTTCGCGCTCCTCATTGCGTTTCGCACTTTATTTTTACTTGAAGTCGCGTAACACGCTGATGATTATATTTGCCTGCGAAGCAGCGCAGGCGGCTTGCACCATCATGCTGCCCTATGCAATTAAGGAAATCATCGACGCGGTGACCCTGGCGAACACCACGGGTGCCAATATATTCGACGCCTCAGAAAATGCGTTAATCTTATTTGCCCTGCTCAATTTGGGCATTGTGCTATTCAGCCGAGGCAGCGGCGCGGCGTTGGTGATGACCGGGCCTTACCTGCGCACCGAAATTCGAAAGTCATTATTCAGTTATCTGCAACATCACTCTCATCGTTATTTTGTCTCGCACTTTGCCGGTTCGTTGGCTAGTCGCATCGCCGAAGTGGCAACGAGTTGCATGCATGCGTTGTGGACCATCACCTTCGACTTTTACCCCCTAATTATCAAATCGGCGGTCGCATTAATTCTATTGTTTACGGCCAGTAGTGACCTCGCAATCGTGTTAAGCCTTTGGCTCGGCGTTTACATTTATGTGTCTTTCCTGCTGGCGAAAAAATGTCGAATTTACGCGCAGGATTTTGCCGCAGCTCGGTCCCTGGTCACCGGTAAGATAGTCGACTCGGTGACCAATGTGATGAATGCAAAAATGTTTGCACGACGAAAATATGAAGAAGCCTATCTCTCTGACTATTTAAACGCGGAAGTTAGTCAGGCGCTGCGCACCTTTTGGTACATGGAAAAGCTACGCTGGTTTCAATTTACCGCCGCAATGGTGTTGATGGTCGGTATGGTCGGTTACGCCTTGAAAATCTGGTCTGAAGGTGACATGACGGTGGGTGAGTTTTCGATGGTCGCGGGGCTGGCAATCATGTTGATTGAAGCGGCGCGTGGGTTGAGTCGAAGCTTCCTCGAATTCTTCGAGTATCTCGGCAATATTAGCGATGGAGTAGCGGTTTTTGTTCAATCACACGACATTGTGGATAGCAAAGGGGCTGGCGAGCTAGTGGTTGATCGAGGAGAAATCAGCTTTCGGAACGTCACCTTTATTTATCAAGAAGGCTTGAAAGTGTTTGAGCGACTCGATGTCACCATCCCGCCTAAGCAGCAAGTTGGTCTGGTCGGTTTTTCGGGCTCAGGCAAATCAACCTTTGTTAATCTGATGCTGCGTTTGTTTGAGCCACAAAGTGGTTCAATCCGTATCGATGACCAAAATATACTTGAGGTGACCCAGGACAGCTTGCGAGAAAATATATCGATGATTCCGCAAGATCCACAGTTATTTCACCGCTCGTTAATGGAAAATATCCGCTACGGTCGGCTCGATGCCAGTGATGAGGAAGTGGTAGAAGCCGCGAAAAAGGCTCATGCACATGATTTTATTTTACAAACTGAAAAGCAGTACGACTCACTCGTTGGTGAGCGCGGAGTTAAACTATCCGGTGGTCAGCGTCAGCGTATTGCGATTGCCCGCGCGATTCTAAAAGATGCGCCGATACTCATATTAGATGAGGCAACCTCAGCGCTCGACTCCGTCACCGAGAAAAAAATTCAACAAGGTCTCGACAACTTGATGAAAGGAAGAACCGTCGTAGTGGTCGCTCATCGGCTGTCAACCATCGCCCACATGGATCGAATCCTGGTATTTGATGAAGGAAAGATCATCGAAGATGGTGACCATAAGGCCTTATTAATGCAGGATGGCCATTACGCCCATTTGTGGAACATGCAGGCGGGTGGCTTCTTACCTGAACAAGAAGCCTGACCAGAAATCAATCAGAAGACTTAATCTGATAATTTAACTTGAATCAAAAAGTCGAAAGAAAAATCGAAAGGGTCAGATCTTTCCAAGTCATATTGCGCTCTGGAAAGACCTGACCCTAAATCTTTTC
>CBDTWQ010000500.1:0-2014 GCA_965364115.1 uncultured Gammaproteobacteria bacterium
GCGAGCATCATAACTCCAGCGCTCGAGCTGATCGATGAAGCGAAAGTTGTAAAAACCAGACGCGTGGCCTAATACGACAATAAGAATTGACGCGCCGAGTAGAGGTTTGACAAGCCGAGGAAGATGCATCTAATGCTTTCGGCGCGAAATTGAATTAAGAGTAGAAGCCTTTTACTTTAGATGAAATCTACTTCAGGTAAAATTCCATTTTCACCCCAGCGACTTCAATAATGTCGTGGCTTTTGAGTTCGTGCGCGTTCGAGCCGATCGGATTGCCACCAACCTTGGGAACGTTTTTATTGGGTCCACCGTCGACATGAATCAAGAAAAAGCCCTGAGGTCTGCGGGTAATTGCGGCCACTTGCACCCCGGGTTGTCCGATGGTGGTCAGTGCTTTCGTTAGAATAAGCTCTCTACCGGCATTAGCACCGCTCAATAGCTGCAAACAAGCTTCCTTGTTGGCCATTGGAGATGCAGCGGTGGTGGCTGCTTCTGACGCGATTGCAGCGGAAATTTTCTGCACAGACGCATCGATTTCCTTGCTGCCCGCCTTTTCTGGCATGCCAGCTTCGCCAGGGCGAATGATCATGGTTTGTTCGAAATCTTGCTCGCCACCGGTCTTGGTGTTTTGATAGGTGATCTGATATTTCCCGAGAGTGATGTTGTCACCATCTTCGAGGGCATGCTTCTTGACTAATTTGCCATTCACATAAGTGCCATTGGTGCTGCCCAAATCCTCTAGAAAAGAGTCTTCAAGAATGGTAATCACCTGGGCATGCTTGCCACTAACAGACAGATTTTCGATTTGGATATCGTTACCCGGTTTTCGGCCTATGGTAGTAGTTTCATTGGTCAGGTCGAACTCGGTTTTCTTACCGGTGCCTGACTTCGTGATCAGTTTTGCGACCATATGTGTTTCCAGCCTCTTGCGTAATTTACTGGGATAATGGGTTAATTGAACCAAGCAACAAACTGATTGAACCAGCTCTGTTTGGTGGGGAAATCGTCATTAATTCGGCATAACATGACCGAAATATTGTCCTTTCCACCTTCCTGGTTTGCCTTTGTAATCAATCGTTTGGCAGCTTCTTCTAGATTATCACTAAATTCCTTTATAGTGTAGTCTATATATTCGTCGTCAACCAGATCGGTTAGCCCATCTGAGCAAAGTAAATATATATCATTTATCAGGGCGATATCTTCCTGCAAGTCTGGGACCACCTCCGGTTCAATCCCTAATGCCTTGGTCACCAAGTTTTTGTTCATTGAATCTCGCGCCTCTTCGGCGGTGTAAAACCCTCGATCAATCAGTTCCTGCAACAATGAGTGGTCCTTGGTCATTTGTTCGAGTTTATCTTGGCGAAAACGGTAGCACCTCGAATCGCCTATATGGGCTAGCGAGAAAGCGTTGTTGTAAAATTGGATTACAACCACCGTGGTGCCCATGCCTTTGTGTTCGGGGATCGCCTCGCCGGTTTTAAAGACCAGGTCATTTGCCACGATGAGGGCATCTTGCACACAAATAGATTCCAGCGAAAAGCCAGTGGGTTCGTCGACCTTACCTTTAGAAATCTTGGGTAAACTTTGACGCAGGCTATCGACGATCGTATCAACAGCCATGCTGCTAGCGATGTCGCCGCCGCGGTGTCCGCCCATGCCGTCGGCTAGAACGACTATTCCAAGCGCGTTATCAAAGCCAATAGTGTCCTCATTTTTGGATCGCACCAAACCGGTGTCGGTTTGTCCGTAGATGGTGATTTTGCCTTTTAAACTCATGCCAAGGTCAGTAGCCTACTAGAGCCAATCAGTTCTTCGGAGATCTTCTCGCTGACTTGAAATCGATTTCGCTGGTTTTTGGCGATTGTTTCGAAGTTGCTAATTAACCCTAGCGTGGGCATCGCTAAGCGCGTTGCACCTAGCAGGCACCGTTCGTTTGAAACGACCGAATGGTTACTAGTCGGTTGTTCGGATGAGAGGTAAGTTAGTTGGTTCAAAACCATAACAGTTGTGTTGA
>CBDTWQ010000501.1:0-2013 GCA_965364115.1 uncultured Gammaproteobacteria bacterium
GAGTTGCCTGCCACTATTTCGCCACGTTCGAGATATTTTTCATCGCCCTGATAATCAGTAATCAGCCCGCCAGCTTCTCGCACTATCAAAGCCCCAGCTGCCAGGTCCCAAGAATGTAAACCAGATTCCCAATATCCATCTAGGCGTCCAGCCGCAACGTATGCAAGGTCTAAGGCAGCTGATCCTGCGCGTCGCATATCACTGACTGATCGCATGAAGGTGGTGAAAACCTTAAGATAGTTGTCTAGCTGGTCAGGGTGGCGAAAGGGAAAGCCGGTGGCAATTAAGGCCGAATCAATCGATCGAGTTTTGCTGACCCGGATTCTACGATTGTTTAGGGTGGCGCCATCTCCGCGACTTGCGGTAAAAAGCTCTTGTTTGAATGGGTCATAGATCACGCCATGCATTAAGCGCCCTTGATGTTCACAGGCAATCGAGACCGCATAATGTGGCAAACCATGCAGGTAGTTAGCGGTGCCATCGAGCGGGTCGATAATCCAACGGTACTCTTCCTCGCCCTCGATCACCCCTGATTCCTCGGCTAGAATTCCATGCTTTGGAAAGGCTTTAAGTAACTCTTCAATGATCAGAGATTCAGCTTCACGATCAACTTCGCTGACAAAATCATTCGGCGCTTTTACTTCAACCTTTAAGTCGGGTAGTTTGTTGATTTTGCGAACGATAAAGTCTCCTGCACGATGAGCCGCTCGGACCGCGATATTGAGCATGGGTTGCATGGAAGGTGCCTAGCCGGGAAAGGCGCGCAGTCTAACAAATGGCGGTTTATTTAACCAGACGGAACTCTAACCTAAAGAGGAATTCAAGCTGAACACGATGTTAGCAAATATCAAAATTGTGATGGTGGGCACAACCCACCCGGGTAACATTGGAGCCGCCGCGCGGGTAATGAACAATATGTGTTTTAGCGAGCTAGCATTAGTCGACCCTAAATGCCCGGTGGGTGAAATAGCTTACGCTCGAGCTTCGGGCGCGCATACCATTCTTGACCATAGGCAAACCTTCGAATCGCTTTCAGAAGCCATTGCTGATTGCCAATATGTGGTTGCCACTAGCGCTAGAGATCGCTCATTAACTTGGCCGACGCTTCATCCACAGCAGCTGGCTAAAACCTTACATCAGTCTAAAAAAGGACAACAAATCGCGCTCGTCTTTGGAAGAGAGCATTCAGGCTTAACCAATCAAGAGATTCAACTTTGTAATGCGATGGTTTGTATTCCCACTAACCCTGATTTTAGCTCGTTAAATATTGCGGCCGCGATTCAAGTGATTTGTTATGAGGTATTTAGCCAATTGACAAGATCATCGCCAGACGTATCAAATTCAGACATATCAGACCCGAAAGTATCAAACTCCGGAAAATCGAGCACGGAAACATCAAGTCCAGACAAATCAGACCCGGCTGAATCAATCGCGACTAGCCAGGAAGTTGAGGCGTACTTCACACATCTCGAACAAACTTTAGAGTCGATTGAATTTATTAATCCGCAAAAGCCAGGACAAATCATGCAACGCTTGCGGCGGCTATATTTGCGCAGTGAGTTGAGTCAAAGAGAAATCAATATTCTGCGTGGTATTTTAACTGCAACCAGTCAATCAGATTGAATTAAACAGCCGCTATCCGGCGCGTCAATAATAGTTGACCATTTTAGTCAGGATTGTATACTCGATTGACATCCTTGAAATCGACCCCGTAATGCGATTATCCACTAAAAGCCGATATGCAGTCACTTCGCTGCTGGATCTGGTAATGCATTCCAATCACGGGCCGGTGTCGCTTGCCGATATCTCAGTTCGACAAGGCATTTCATTGTCTTATTTGGAGCAATTGTTCTCCAGAATGCGGCGCAACAAACTAGTGATCAGCACTCGCGGCCCTGGCGGAGGCTATCAACTTGACGGCCCACCCGATCAGGTTTGTATCGCTGATGTGATCAACGCGGTCGATGAGGCGATGCAGGTTAGCACCGGGTCGCCAATGGCGAATGGTCAAGT
>CBDTWQ010000502.1:0-2012 GCA_965364115.1 uncultured Gammaproteobacteria bacterium
TGATTGCTGCTGATTGCTCATTTCGACATCATAAGTCAGTCGGCAATGATTTAAAATAATCTTAATCCTGCTAATATAGTCCGCCTGATGACACCAACTACTCACCAACCATTAATCGACCGCTACGGTCGTACCGTAACTTACATTCGAATGTCAGCGACAGACCGTTGTGATTTAAGGTGTGTCTATTGCATGCCCGAAAAAATGACCTTTGTGCCACGCAACCAACTGCTGACGCTTGAAGAAATGGAACGCATTGGGCGAGCCTTTATTAATCGGGGCGTCGATAGAATTCGGATTACTGGGGGCGAACCCTTGGTGCGGCGTAACATTATGCAGTTGTTTCGCAACCTCGGTGAGATTGAGTCGCTGCGCGACCTAACCCTGACCACCAACGCCACCCAATTGAAAAAATATGCGCGTGGCTTAAAAGATGCCGGAGTCACTCGGATCAACGTCAGTTTGGATACGCTGCGGGCTGACCGCTTTAAAGACATGACTCGGATCGGCGACCTAAGCAAAACGCTCGAAGGCATTGATGCCGCGATTGCATGCGATTTCGAAAAAATCAAACTCAATGCGGTGGTGTTAAGAAATTATAACCATGACGAGGTTCATGACCTGGTCAATTATTGCATCGAGCGCGGCATCGATATCAGTTTCATTGAGGAGATGCCGCTGGGTCAGAATGACCATCACGACCGCGCCGTCGCCCATTACTCCAGCGACCAGATCGCCGCCGACCTGAGCGATCACTATGAATTGCTGCCGAGCACTTACAAGACTGGTGGCCCAACGCGCTATTTCAAATTGAACGGTTATGCCAACACCCGGGTGGGTTTCATTTCGCCGCATAGTCACAACTTTTGCGAAAGCTGTAATCGGGTTCGTCTGACCGCCGAGGGCCGTTTGCTATTGTGCCTTGGGCAAGAACACTCGATGGATTTACGCCAGGTGGTTCGTGCCAACCCGGGCAACGATCAGGCGCTCGATCAAGCGATCACCGCGTCGATGGAAATCAAACCTAAGGGACATAACTTCAACCTAAACTCGCAGGAAATCCTGTTACGCCACATGAACCTGACTGGCGGTTAAGATTGCGGTCGACGCTTTAATGCCACCCCTCTCATCATCGCCACAACTGCCCGAACTCAGCAATGCCAGCCTAAAAGCCACCACAACGGTCAGCGCGCGCAACGAATATAACCAACTGATCGAAGGCTCGATTGCGATTGAACGGGCGCTGACAATTTATCTCGATAAACGCGAAATCGTGACCCTGATGACGCTAGGTAACCACCCTGAAATGCTGATTCTCGGCTGGTTACGCAATCAACGAATTGTCGACCAGATCGACGCCATCCAGTCGGTTCAGGTCGATTGGGAGACCGATTCAGTCGCCATCACCACGCGAAATGGCAGCCAAGGGTTGGAAAAAAAACTGGCGCGCAAAACGGTCACCACGGGCTGCGGCCAAGGCACCATGTTTGGTGACCTACTGGAGAACATAGATGGGTTGTCGCTGCAGGCGCCGAATCTAAAACAATCGGACCTCTATTCCCTGCTGAATAAACTGAATCAGCATAACGACATCTACAAAAACGCAGGTGCGGTGCATGGCTGCGCGCTCTGCAGTCCGAATCTGGATGTTCTACAGTTCATCGAAGATGTCGGCCGCCACAACGCGGTCGATGCGATTGCCGGGTATATGTGGCTAAACCAAATTAGCGGGCAACAGATGCTGTTTTACACCACCGGTCGACTCACCTCTGAAATGGTGATCAAGGTCGCGTTGATGCAAATTCCTGTGTTGATTTCACGTTCGGGGATCACCGCGATGGGCTTAGAAATTGCGCAGAAGGTCGGCGTGACCCTGATCGCGCGCGCCAAAGGCCGTCATTTTCTGGTTTACAAAGGTGCCGAGACGATAGACTTCGACGACCTACCCAGCAGACCACAAAACAAGAAAAGCTCTGCCTAACAAGGGCGTAAAAAGACCAGCGGAGATTGCC
>CBDTWQ010000503.1:0-2009 GCA_965364115.1 uncultured Gammaproteobacteria bacterium
TCGGCCGCGGTGGCATATTGTTGCACCTGTTTAAACAGCGCGGCGTTGTCTGTTTCGCGATGAAAGGATGCGACTAGCAACGCGAGATCAAAATCATCGTCGATAAATGTTGAAAACAATTGAGCGGACTCAGCTGTCTGATTGGCTCGGCTAATATCAACTAAGAGCGTTTTTTCCGGATGCCAAGGCTCGCGAGTGAGGGCCGAAAGTGCGGCACTGGTTTTGGATGAGAGTGATGGCAGTGATAGACGGTTTTCGCGAATCAACTTTGTTGCCATCGAGGAGTAGGCTGCAGCTGACGACGCCAATGCGATGCGAGGGCCCCGGGGTGGTGCGGCTAGGATTAACATTTTCAGCGTTTGCAGCGCTTCGTCGACTGTATCAACTTCGATAAACCCAAAGCGGCGAAACAAGCTAGTTGCCAACGTCTCGCTGCTAAGCGCTGCAGCACTTGGGGTTGGTGATGGCTCCTGCGAATTCAATTCTGGATGAAAAACAGCGACCACTGGAATCCCACGTTGGTGCGCCGAAAGCGCCCATTCTGATAGTGATTTTACCGCCCGCAGTTGTTCGAGTTGCAGACAGACGGCGGTCACACTGTGGTCGTTGTCAAACTGGCTAAGCGTACCAACCAGGCTGTTATCGTTCGATTGATGCCGTGTTGACTGATGGATGATGGGCAGGCAATCGTTAGAATAGATCATGTCCGAGAGGAAGGCTTCGCTATCAGATAAGACCGCTATGCCCCGCACCGGATGGGCGCTTTGGTTTTGATCTTTTGCGGTCATTGATGTTCAACCCTTGCAGCACTAACGCTTGATTCTGTGGACAGCGCAAATTGTCGCCATGTGACCCCGATCGCAAGCAGCAGAAAAACAAAAACCAAACTGAAGGGCAATCCTTGGGGCCCAAACCCAAGCATTACCCAACCACTAGAAACCGAACCTATCAGCGCACCGAGCCCCCAAACAACCGCAAAAGAAGCGGAACCGTTGATCAATTCAGCACCACGGAAACGACTGCCCAAGGAGGCCAGAGAGACGGTGTAAACTCCACAGCCGGTCGTGCCGATTAACACCAGCAACGGCCATCGCCAGTCAGACTGAATCGCGATCGGCAGCAATGCTAGCCCTATCGCCGTGATCAACGCGCAGCTTGCCATGATCCAGCGATGTGAGTAATGATCGCACAACCAACCCAATGGCAGCTGCAGCACCACATTGCCGATGATCAAAGCGGTCAAAATATTGGCTGAAGTGGCTAAATCGAGGCCCATTTGTATGCCGTAGACCGGGAACAACGACAATGTGGCGGCATCGAAAACAGAAAAAACACCGACGGCCAATAACAGCATGGGTGCTTTGGGCGCAAAGTCAAAGATGCCTGAAGGCTTGGTCTCCTCAGGGTCGGCTTGGTCGTCTTCCTTGATGAATAAGAAAGGGGCAATGCCCAGCAACACAACGATTGCACCTAGAATAAATGGCAGCCAACCTTCGATGCCGATAAAACTGATCAGCAAGGGACCTGCACCAAAACTGCCGGAGAGCACGCTAGCGTAAATTGCAACGATCTTGCCGCGGTTCTGGTCGCTTGCCGAACCGACGATCCATGCTTCGCTTAAAACGAATAGAGTCGAAATCGACATGCCCTGGATCAATCGAATTAAAAACCAAGCGGGTAGGTTGTCGAATATCTTGTATGACAAAATGGTGGCAGCGGTCACCAGCGCCGCGGTAATCGCGAGATTTCGAGCGCCGAACCGTTTTGCTGCAGCTGGAATGGCCGAAGAAAACAGTAATATGCCAACCGGCATCATGGCCGAATTGATGCCGATCATATCGCTCGTAACCCCTCGGGATTCGAGAATCAGAGAAAGCAGTGGATAGGTCATGCCAAAAGCAAAACCGAAAACCGTGATCGCGGCACAGGCGGCAACCAAATTGCGAGTCTTCATGCTGTTCATCGCGCAATCTTAACCTAGCCATCGGTTAAACACATGCCGAAATTGA
>CBDTWQ010000504.1:0-2009 GCA_965364115.1 uncultured Gammaproteobacteria bacterium
ACGCAATTTTCGGTGGCTTTGGTGGCGTTCAAGGAAACCACCGAGTGGTATTTGAAACAGGCAGGCGACTCGCCTGGGCTTGGCAACGCGGTTGGTGTTAATTATTTGATGATGGCCGGTTATCTGACAGTGGCTTGGTTGATGGCTAGCGCTGCTTTGGCCGCTAGACGCCAAATCGAAGCCGGCAGCGACGATGTTTTTTACCCCAACAAGATAAAGACTGCGGTTTTCTTTGCCGAGCACTTGCTGCCTCGCAGCTTAGGTCTTGCCGCTATCGTGCGGGCCGGGTCGAACAGTGTGATGAGCATTGAAGTAGATGATTTTTAATTCAATCGCAAATAAAACTAACGTTTACTCAGGTGTTTTGGGAGCCCGAACATGACCGAATTAGAATTTCTTGAAGTTGAATATTTGTCCGCCGTGGCGCTGGTGAGATTTAATCGACCCAAAGTGCTCAACGCGCTTTGCCAGGGTTTGATGGACGAACTTGCGACCGTGATTAACCAGTTAGATCAGGATGATTCGATTCGAGCAATCGTTTTGACTGGTAATGACAAAGCCTTTGCTGCTGGTGCGGACATCTCGGAAATGCAGTCGGTGGATTATCCGCATATGCTCGATCACGGCGGTCTGACTCGCGATTGCGATATGATCGCAGACTGCAACACGCCGGTGATTGCGGCGGTCGCGGGTTATGCGCTCGGAGGCGGCTGCGAACTGGCGATGATGTGCGACTTCATTATTGCGGCAGAAAATGCCAAGTTCGGTCAGCCGGAAATCACGATCGGCACCATCCCAGGCTTTGGCGGATCACAGCGCTTAACCCGTTTGGTTGGCAAGTCAAAAGCGATGGATATGTGCCTGACGGGGCGAATGATGGATGCCGCCGAGGCTGAACGCGGCGGATTGGTCTCCAGAATTGAAACGGTTGAGACCTATCTTGAGGTTTCCTTGAAGGCGGCGGCGACCATCGCCGGGTTCTCTCGCCCGGTGGTCGGTTTGGCTAGAGCTGCAGTTGATATGGCGTTGGAAACCACTTTGGCTGCAGGCGTGAAACAGGAACGCGCGATGTTCAAGTCGACCTTCGCGTTGGATGATCAGAAGGAAGGCATGTCGGCATTCGTCGAGAAACGTAAGGCCGAATTTAAACATCGTTAAAAAAACGGGCAACAGGCTGAGACGCATGTCGAATTAATTCTGTTTGCCACTATCAGTTTCAACTCGGTATGTTAGAATATGCGCCGTTAGTTTTCGCGCCTTTATTACATTTCTTTGTAAATCAATAGTTTGCATCAGAGAAGCGCCTTCTTTTTCGAGGCCTTTAATATTGTATTGGTTTGCGATTGGGGTTTACGAATTTGGATTTGTGAAATTCGATTTTGCAAGGGCGAACGAATCGATGTTTGTTTTTGCGGCATTGAGTAGAAGTAACGGCAGAAACATGTGACTGTGAGCGCAAATTACGGTGAGCGCAAAAATGCAACTTTAGTCGTTTGAATATTCACGTAAGTGTTTGATATTTTTTGGGCGTAATCGGGTTTATCGATTGTCGCGCACTGTGCAACTTAGGCCTCTTTGAGGCGCCTTATAAGGCCTTGTGCAGGGCATTTTTAATTAACTGGAAACCTATTTATGGCCAACCTGACCTCCTATCGGAATATCGGCATATTCGCACACGTGGATGCTGGCAAAACCACGACTACTGAGCGAATTCTGAAGCTGACTGGCAAAATTCACAAAATTGGTGAAGTGCATGACGGCGCAGCCACCACCGATTTCATGGACCAGGAACAGGAACGTGGCATTACGATTCAGTCCGCAGCGACGAGTTGTGAATGGGATGGCCATCGCTTCAATATTATCGACACACCCGGTCACGTTGACTTCACGATCGAAGTTTATCGCTCGTTGAAAGTGCTCGACGGTGGTGTGGGTGTTTTCTGTGGGTCAGGTGGCGTAGAGCCGCAATCTGAGACTAACTGGCGTTACGCCAATGAGTCTGAAGTGGC
>CBDTWQ010000505.1:0-2006 GCA_965364115.1 uncultured Gammaproteobacteria bacterium
TTCCCTTATAGTTAGGAGTTTTCCAGTCTCGAACATCGTGAGACAGCCGATATTTTAATCACTCTACTAGGATTGCGCTTTCAGTTGAAAAACTGAAGGGAACCGAACCCCTGTGCCGCTAATTCTATCAAATTTGAGGTTAGCTTGTCGCACTTTGCTGAAGTTTCATTATTGAACTTGACAGCACCACCCGGCTTTGACATAGCAGGGCCAAGGACAAGTGACTTAACTGAACCACTCAACCCCATTTTGCCGGATTGACGGAGTATTTTGACGCACCTCGTATATACTAATAAAAAGAACAAACTGGTCTTTATTTTTGATTAAGGAGCACTCTCTGCCTAAGCCCGCTTACGATTTTAGCGATTTGATCGATGTTCAAACAATAGTCAAGGCAGCCGCCAGCAAACATCTCGGTAAGCTATACGCGAACACCACCGCGAATTTCAAGGCCGACGGTTCAATCGTCACACAAGCAGATTTGGCGATGCAGCATAGCTTGTCATGCGCGCTTGGAAAACAATTCCCCGACGCACTAATGCTGGGTGAGGAGCTCGAACATGCTGAACAAATCAAGGTGATCGAAAGCGGCGGTGATTATTGGTGTCTCGACCCGCTAGATGGCACCACAAACTATCACGCGACCCTGCCTCTCTATTCCGTATCACTCGCCCTGGTTAGCGATGGCGAAGTTAAACTGGCGCTTATTTATGATCCAGTGCGTGAAGAATCCTTCTCAGCAATTAAAAATCAGGGGTTCTGGCTTAACGCCGAACGCTACCAAAGGCGCGCTCAGCCCGAAACCTTAGCCGAAAGCATTGCATTGATAGATTTCAAACGGCTGCCAAATCAGCTTCGGCTCAATTTAGTGCAGCAGAGTCCGTACAAATCTTATCGTAACATCGGCAGCAGCGCCTTAGAGTGGGCTTGGTTGGCAGCCGGCCGATCCCAATTGATTGTGCACGGTGGGCAACACCAATGGGACTATGCCGCCGGTGTTTTAATCAATGCCGAAGCAGGCGGATTTAGCGAAACTATTGAACGTGAGCCGATTTTTAACAATGCCCTAGTCCCCCGTTCGGTGCTTGCAGCCAGCAATCAGCCACTATTCAAACAATGGTCAAAGTGGATTCAAAACGCGCTTTAATAGCGGCTTTCGTTTGCGCGGCGCTTCTTTCTAGTTGGCCAACCATCAGCCTAGCGGCAACCCCTGTCATCCAAGTCGATATCAATGCAGAGGCTCTGACGCGAGAACCACCTACCAACGATGTCGATCGAACCCTGCGTGTTGTCAGTTTCAATCTAAACCGATTTTTTGATGATGTTGATAACGGCAATAATGAGGAAGTGGTCTCAAGCAACCAATTTCAGAAACGATTGAAAAGAATGGCTAAGGCTATCGGCGCGGGATTCGGCCAGAAGTTCGAAACGCCCGATTTAATCGCATTGCAAGAAGTTGAAAACATTAACGTGCTGAGACGCCTATCCGATCTAGTTGAGCAACAGTTCCATGTTCGCTATCAAACCATTTTGATTTCGGGCCAAGATGTCTCCGGGATCAATCTTGGTTTTCTACTGCGGCAAGAATTCTCAATTGTTAAAGCTGAACAATTATTTGTCGAACAAAAATTACGCCACGAGAGTTCACCCTTATTCTCTCGACCGCCGCTGAAACTAGATTTTTGCGATCAAAGCAAATGTCTCTCGGTGGTTAATCTTCACCTACGGTCTATGCGAGGGATCAACTCTCAACGGAAGGGATCGTGGGTCAGGAAAAAGCGCTTACAGCAAGCCGAAATGCTGGCATCTTGGAGTCATCGATTTCAGAAAAACAAGCCAAAGCAAGCTTTTCTGTTGCTGGGTGATCTAAACGCTCTAACCCCGAGTGACCCATACGTCGATGTGGCCGGAATCATTCGTGGTAAACCCGATCATCAGCGCGCCAAGCTGGTTGCGCGTGACTTGATCGAACCTGACCTGATTGATTTGACCGAGGCGATACCGCT
>CBDTWQ010000506.1:0-2002 GCA_965364115.1 uncultured Gammaproteobacteria bacterium
ATTCAGCGAAAACTAGTTGCTGATTTTCAACCATCCTTTCAGGTTCAAGCACAAGCTCATGCTGCTCGATATCGTGAGAGATTTCCAAAATAGTCTGTTGCGCCACTTCAGCAGAAGAACTCAATATCTGATCTTCAAAAATCACTAAATTAACCAGCAGGGAACAGCTTAACGAGGCGAGCATAAAGACGATAAAATCGAAAATAAAATCCTTTTTACTGAGACCTACATTGCTCCGCGCCAAACGGTAATAAAGTAGAAAGAGCCCCATGATACTGATCGCAGCGATCACCAGAGTGGGGAAAAAGTGCCTATCAAGGTTGCCCGAAACTTTACTCCGCAAAGCACTTTTATGAAATTGAAAAACTAGGCTGACGATCCATCGGTCATTGCTATCGATTAGCAACTTTGGAACGTAGTAATAATTCATATCTTCGACAAAATCGAGACCTGTCGCAGCCTCGCCTGTCGAAATCGCTATAATCTGCTCGACCAATTCCTCTGGGACTTCTGAATCTGGCTCATCCAGTGCCGTTGAGACCAGCTTTGACCCGCTTTTTAGTATGATCATTATGTCGAGAGGCATGGCGTTCACTTCTTCACTGAGATTATCAGTGCGGGCGTTCCCTTTCTTTCGATCTAGCAAATTCTGACGATCCAGCACGATCGCCCGCTGCTGACCGAAAAGGACGTCTCTCATTTCTGTGATCGACAGTCGCTTTTCATTGTTAGCAAGCGCCTTCTCGATGACTTCACTGGCTGCATCGATTGGAATCAAAAAGTGCTTTATTTCCGACACCTTGTAGCCATCGATTAGCGCAGACCCCAAGAACGCTGTGTGAACCAGAACGGCAATCGTCAGTAAGAATGCTGAGCCTATTGCGAGCTTGAACCTCATGCAGAAATAACTACTTTAACCTTTGTGACTCTTAGGCAAGTTGGCGAGGATGGTATGCCAACGTGTCTAAAGAAGGTTCGAAGCGGAATTCGATATCCGCGACGATATCAGGCTGGCCTTCCAGCACCCAACCATGATCACTATTGTCCACCGCCATCACTGCTTCAGGTTTGTACCAGCGGCATCTATGTGGAAAAACCTTTACCGAACGCCCCTCATATCCGAGGAAATATTTAACCACAAATGCACTCGCCACGGCACCCGTTCCACAAGCCAAAGTTTCTTTAAAAACACCTCGCTCGTAGCAACGATATTCTATTGTTCCAGAACTCGGGTTTAGTTTCACAAAGTTAACGTTTATCCCCGCAGGAAACCGGTCTCGATAATGCGAATTTAGATAGTGCCCGATATGATCCACCAACCACGTGCCAAACCCTCGCCGTCGCTGAAACATTGGCCCTGCCCCGGAATCGCCACTCGAGTCAGCAAAAATGGCTTCAACCAGCTCTGCGATAGGCGACTCTTCATCATCGAGCAAGAAAACTAAGTGGGGTTCACCGGTAAACACTAAATGCCCCGACAGCGAGAGCTCTAATGCGGTCGAATAAGGTTCAAGATCGTGATGACGAAACTTAACCACTATATTATGTAGCGTCTGAATTTCACCCGTAAAGTCATCCGAAGCATCGACCACCCGAATTTCATTCGGCATTTTTCGAGGCCCCCCCAGGTTGACCCAACCGTAAGATTTACTAGATGAAAAGCCAATTGTGGTTCTTTTGACCTGGGCCAGCGGAACTTCCGTCATGATGCTGAGATTTTCAATTTGATATTTTTCAGACATGTAGTTCGCAATGCACATCAAACCATTACCACAGCACAAAGCCTCGTCGCCATTGGGCTCAAACATTCTGAAAATATAATCACTATTGCAAGCAGGGATTTTCTTCCAATATTGATTAACCTGATTAATTTCTGCGAGCTCAATTGGGCTGCAATTCTGAATCACCAAAAAATTATCAGCGCCTAAGCCAAATAACGGATCAGTCGCCTGTCGAGAAAATTCAGACATATTAACTTCATCCAAGGTTGGCTCATCGGTGC
>CBDTWQ010000507.1:0-1993 GCA_965364115.1 uncultured Gammaproteobacteria bacterium
ATTCTGGTGTGGGATCTCGTAGTGCGCTGCTTCCACTGGTCGGCCGTCACTCTCTATTTCGCCTCTTACTTTTTTAGAAGACCAGCGAGATCTGCACAAAATTTTCGGCTATTGCCTAATGGCCGCTTTACTGGTGCGAATTTTGTGGGGATTTTTCGGCAGCCAGTATGCGCGTTTTACCAGTTTTGTTCCCGGCCCATCCAAATTAGTGACTTATTTGAAAAACTTGGTTCTCGCTCGAGAATCAAGGCATTTGGGCCATATAACCCTGCCGGTGGCGCAATGATTATCGCGTTAATGCTCTGCTTAACCGGTATAGGCATTACTGGCTGGATGATGGGGCTAGATCGATACTGGGGTGAGGAATGGGTTGAGAATTACCATAGCTTATTGACCGACTTGTCACTCGCGATGATTTTCCTTCATCTGGTCGGCGTTGCCTATTCGAGTTTTCGACATCGCGAGAATTTAGTCAAATTAATGGTTACTGGCCTAAAAGCCAAGGGTGCTGAAACACACTGAATTCTATTTTTTGCGCACCAATCAGCACGCTTGATCTTGACATGCCAACCCGATAATAGTTTCATATTCGAATCTGGGTCAATAATAATGATTAAAACATTGCTAAGATTTTTTGACTTACACCAACCTCGACTCATTTATTTCGGTTGCGTTTTTTTCTTTTTAATGTTCCTTTCCGGGAGCGTCAATGAATTAACCAATTGCAGTCTGTTTAGCTGCAACCCCATCTGGCACGAAATCATCGAGACTGTCTCATTGCTCGTGATATCTATTGGCGGTCTCGCATTTTGGCAAATGTACAAAAAAGTCTACTCTCGCAATGAAACGATCGAGAAGCAGCTTAAAATGGCTTCTGAATCATTTTATACCCTAGCAGAAGCGCAATTCTCAGACTGGCGTCTCAGTGCCGCCGAGAAAGAGGTCGCAATCTTTAGTCTTAAAGGTCTGTCGATTTCAGAAATAGCGGATATTCGAAAGACCAGCATAGGCACGGTTAAGGCCCAATGTTCTTCGATTTATAAAAAAGCAAAGGTCAAAAATAGAACCCATCTAATTTCAGTTCTAATCGATGAAATCATCAATTTCGAAGATCGTGCGCCAAATTCCTAGAATGTGGGACAGTATACCTATTAAGCCCTTAACGGCTTAATAGGTATACTGTCCCACTTTTCAGATGTGAGTATAACCATGACAAGCGATTTAGATCGCCGCTCGTTTTTCGTTAACAAGCTCGCTACGAATGTTACCCGTTTGCAAACGCAATGAGTGAAGTCCTGCTTAAGCATGAAGTGATTGAGATCAACCATGTTGCCTACGCGATTTGTTCCCTAAAAGACAATCAACAGTTCGATCATGATGACCTAGAGTCAGTCGCGCTCGGAATAGGTTCTGCCACCTGGTCGTTGTTTGGTGTGGTCTGGCCGACCTCAATTGTGATGGCGCTGTCGTTGCATAAACTCCCTATGGCAGGTAAGCGGGTGCTGGAAATTGGTTGCGGAATTGGCCTATGCAGCATCGTTTTGCATCGAATGGGGGTCGATATTACGGCGAGCGACTACCATCCTCAAACCCAGGCTTTCCTTGAGCGCAATATCCTCGGAAACGACCTCGAACCGATTAAATATCAAACCGGCAATTGGGAAACCGAGAACTTGAATCTTGGCCAATTTGATTATGTCATCGGCAGCGATATTTTATACCAACCCGCGCATGCGAAAGACGTCTCGCGATTTATCGACCGGCATTCAAACCAAAGTGTTCAGATTTTGATTGGCGATCCAGGCCGAGCTAATCGAGCCCATTTCACTCGAGAGATGAGCGCGCTAGGTTATTCGTATAATTTTGAGACCTTCGACGAAACCCCCATCGGCGGAAAGCGCTGCAAAGGAAGAATGCTCCATTTTGAACGCCCTCATTGATCTTTGTTGGACTGAATTTGGGACAGTATACCTATTAAATCGGTGCTGATTCG
>CBDTWQ010000508.1:0-1992 GCA_965364115.1 uncultured Gammaproteobacteria bacterium
AAGATCGACTAGGCTTGCTCAAAACCGCGTTGAACTTCGTAGTCGGTGACCTTGCTGTGAAAGGCTTCCAACTCCCATTCGGCGGTGCGTGCGTAATGGTCGATCACCTCAGACCCCATCGCTTCGCGCAACATTGACGAGCCTTTCAAAGCCTGCATTGCCTCTGACAGCGTGCGCGGAATTTCGCGTGCTTGGCTAGATTGATAAGCATCCCCTTTAAATTCGGCTTCGAGTTCGAGTTTTTCTTCGATCCCAGCGATGCCCGCTGCAATCTGCGCACCGATCGCAAGATATGGATTCATGTCGCTGCCGCCCACTCGACATTCAACCCGCACATTGGTTGTGCCTTCGCCCACCACGCGATAGCCCGCGGTGCGATTGTCGAGCGACCAGATCGCTTTGGTTGGGGCAAACGTTCCTGCGATAAAGCGCTTGTATGAATTGACATAAGGCGCCAGAAAATAGGTGTTATCACCCGCATATTTCAGCAAGCCGGCGATATAGTGGCGCATCAAGTCAGACATGCCATACTGATCATCGGCTGAATGAAAAACACGCTCGCCTTCGGTTGATATTAAAGACTGATGAATGTGGCTGGAGGACCCCGCCGCATCATGATGCCACTTGGCCAGAAAGGTGACCGCACGCTGGTTAAGAAATGCGATCTCCTTGACTGCATTTTTGACTAGGCAGTGGTTGTCAGCCATTTCCAGCGCCCCGGTGTAGCACACGTTGATTTCGGCTTGGCCAGCATCGGCCTCACCCTTGGTGTTTTCCACCTTGACGCCGGCACCTTGCAAACCTTTTCGAATCGCCCGCATCAAGCCTTCTTCCTTGGTTGTTTGGAAGATGTGGTAATCCTCGTTGTAAGCGCTGATAGGGGTCATCCCGCGATAGCCTTGATCACGCAATTGGTCAAAGTTTTCGCGGAACACAAAAAACTCGAGCTCCGTGGCAACTGCTGATTGCAAACCAAGTGATTGCAGTCTATCCAGTTGGCGTTTCAAAACCGCGCGGGGCGAGTGGGGCACGTCGGCGTGCGTGTGATGGTCGAGCAAATCGCAGAGAACTAATGCGGTGCCCTCTAACCATGGAATCAGCCTCAGGGTGTCGAGATCAGGTTTCATGATGTAGTCACCGTATCCGGCTGCCCAACTGGTTGAGGCATAACCCTCGACGGTTTCCATATCGAGGTCGGTGGCGACTAGGTAATTGCAGCAATGGGTCTCTTGCCAGGCACTCTCGACGAAAAACTCAGCCTGAAATCGTTTCCCCATCAAGCGGCCTTGCATATCAGGAATGGCCGCGATCACGGTGTCAATCACGCCTTGTTCGACATTCTGTTTTAGGTTTTCAAAAGTTAAATTTCCAGGCATTTCATTTCATCTCAAATTCTTAAAAAAATCAGGCGAACCCGCCTAGGGTTCGCCTGATTTAAGGGCTAGCGGTCAGTTAACCGAAACGATAAGGTCTGCCCGCTTTTTGCATGTCGGAATTGTATTGCTTGAAGATATTGACGACCTTACGTTTGGTCGGTGATTCAGCGGCAATTTTGTCCCAGAACTTGATCGCAGCCGATTCTACGGTTGCCCACTCTTCGTCGGCGATTGAGGTTAGCTTCATCTTAGTGCCATTAACACGCAAGCTGGCTTCACCACCCCAATACCACCACTGGCGATAATAATGTGAGCTGTCCATGGTGAGCTTGAGTAACTCCTTCAAACGATCCGGCAGTTCGTTGTAGCGATCCATATTGGCGAAGAACGAGCCGGCCCAAGCACCGGAGATGTTATTGGTCAGAAAATAATTGGTGACGTCTGCCCAACCGACGGTGTAGTCCTCGGTGATGCCCGACCAGGCAACGCCGTCGAGCTCGCCGGTTTGCATTGCCACTTCGATGTCTTCCCAAGGCAGGGTGACCGGCACCACGCCAAACTGGGTCAGAAATCGACCCGCAGTCGGGAAGGTGAACACGCGTTTTCCTTTAAGGTC
>CBDTWQ010000509.1:0-1991 GCA_965364115.1 uncultured Gammaproteobacteria bacterium
GTCGACGTGCGGTTAAGGAAATGAGACAAAGTGGTGGTGGCTCCATTGTGATAACCGCTTCGATTGCAGCGGAATTAGGTTATCCGCTGGAGTCACTCTACTGCATGACCAAGGGTGCGGTGTTACAGCTGATGCGAGCGATATCGGCAGAATACCGAGATCAGGGTATTCGCTGCAACGCAGTGTGCCCCGGCTTCGTCAAAACAGCTCATGGCTTGCGTGAAATTAGTGAACTGGATCAAGCGGGTCAGGCGTGGGAGGAAGGCGCACTTGCTGATGCGCAAGGGCGCATTTGCGAACCTGAGGAAGTCTCTTCGGCAGTGGTATTTTTGGCCTCGGATGAGGCCAGTTTTATTACTGGTAATGCCCTTTATGTCGATAACGGTTGGTATGCGAAAGGATAAGGGTTGTTGTCGGAAAGACTGGCACCAATTCCGGGGCTCAGTTCGATTGGGCTGGTGCTGTTACTGATCTCCTATGTTTTTGCGGTGATCGCAACCAATCTGCTCGGCGAGTCCTTTCCTCAATGATTTGGCAGCCTCGGCGAATCATTATTTTCGTTATTCCAGATTATGGTGCTAGAGAGTTGGTCGATGGGCATTGTCAGGCCAATCATGGAAGTGCACCCTAAGGCCTAGGTTTTCTTTGTGATTTTTATCTTAATCGCAACCTTTACCATGCTAAATTTGTTTATTGCGATCATTGTCAATGCGATGCAAACCTTCACTGAATATGAACATCAGGATGCCGATGCGGCGCGAGCAGCGAGTGAGATTGAACTGCATCAACAAATGTCGGCGCTTAGAGGCGAAATCGCCGAACTGAAACAGTTGCTGAGCCGCGAGGCAAAAGAAAATCGCAGATAGAATAATCTGTCTAGCTGGTGTGAAATTCCTCTAATAAATCAGGGGTTTACCGATTCGATTTGTAATGCATAATGACCTTATGCGAAATGCAAAGATCTTGAGGCTGAATAAAGCGGGAACCCCGATTGATTGGATCACTCGGGAAGAAGCGGCCACTCTGGTGGTTAAGGATCAGGTTGTCTGGGCATTGGGGGAGAGCGCCTTTGTGATTCGGGGTGGGATCAATCGCGAAGGCCGGCAATCGGTTTTAAAACTACCCAGTATCTTGGCTAGCGATGGTACGGTTAAACTGAGTGGCTTTGTTCCGCCGCTATCCAATAATTTTCTGTTTCGGCGTGACCAATACCTTTGCCTATATTGCGGTCTGGAGTTTAACTCGGAGCAACTCTCGCGTGATCATATCGTCCCGGCCTCGCGCCGCGGCACCGATAGTTGGACTAACGTGGTGACCGCATGCAAGCGCTGCAATCATCGTAAGTCGAATCGCACCCCTGAGGAAGCCGGAATGGAATTACTCGCAGTGCCTTTTGTTCCCAACCGACATGAGTTTTTTTACCTTGCCAACAAAAATATCCTGACCGATCAGATGGAATTTTTGAAAGCTAAGTTCTCCAGAAACGGCAGTCGGCTCTAGACAGCTCGGTCGAGTAGGTCATTTCTAGGAATTCAACGCTCGTCCGTTAATCGGCATAGATCGGGAACTGCTCGCACAGAGCCAACACTTGTTTTTGACAAACATTCGTAAGCTCTTGAGAGTTAGGCTGGCGGTCGAGCAGCAGGTCTGCAATTAGATTGCCCAAAAGGTTGAATTCGCTCTCACCCAATCCGCGCGTGGTGGCGGCGGCAACCCCGAGTCGAAGCCCCTTCCAGTCAGCAGGTCTGGCTGAGTCAAACGGAATTGGGTTCTTATTTGAGGTTAGATTCGCACCGTTCAGGCGGTCTTGCGCTTGTTGGCCGAGCAGCCCTAGTGACGAGAAATCGAGCAGCAGCATATGTGTGTCGGTGCCACCGCTGACTAGCTCAATGCCTCTCTCGGTCAAGGTGCTTGCCAAGGTTCGAGCGTTTGTCACCACTTGTTGACCATACTGTTTGAACTGCGGGCTTAGAGCTTCACCTAGGCAGACT
>CBDTWQ010000510.1:0-1984 GCA_965364115.1 uncultured Gammaproteobacteria bacterium
TCGTCGCGCTTTTCTGCATATTGCTCGAGGCTCATCAGGTCGTCACGGGTAATTGGTTGAGTCATTTCTTAGATTCCATAAGCTCGTCTGAGTAAGGCGATTGGGTGTTCGGTTTGGCTGCCATCTGCGAGTGCGGCCGAAATATGATGCCCCGCCATTGGGCAGTCACTGGTGTAGGCATCGGGTTCAGCTTTTTTCACTCGGTTGACCACCGGCTTAACAATTTTCATTGAGGCTTCGTGGAACTCCTGTTTCACCGCGTAGGTGCCGTCGTGGCCTGAGCAACGCTCGATCGCATCGATTTCAGTTTCAGGAACCAAGGCCAATATATCGCGCGTTTTCAAACCAATCCGCTGAACTCGCTGATGGCATGCCACGTGATAACTGATTTTGCCGAGCGGGTTAATGAATTCGACTTTAAGTAAGCCCGATTTATGACGTAAAGCTAAATATTCGAACGGGTCGAAAAAGGCTTGCTGAACCTTAATCACATCGGCGTCTTCCGGAAACATCAAGGGCAATTCTTGTTTGAACTGCAAGGTGCAAGAGGGTACTGGGGAAATGATGTCCCAGCCGTCGTCGACCAATTTAGCCAATAACGGAATGTTATGATTTTTGAGCTTCTCGACCGAGTCGAGATCACCCAGTTCAAGTTTGGGCATGCCGCAACAAACGCTGTTGCGAATCACCATCGTGGGAATTTCATTGTGCTCAAAAACAGCGAGTAAATCTTCGCCGATGCTGGGCTCATTGTATTCGCCATAGCAGGTCGCAAAGATTGCCACTTTGCCATGGGTTTTTTCGGTGCTTTTGATCTCGTATTCACCTGGCTTGTGATTGCGGCTGCGTTTGCTCAGAGTTTTGCTGTGATATTCCGGCAACCGAGCCTCAGCATGCACCCCAAGCGATGACTCGAGCAATGCACGAGTGTGTTCGTTGCGATTAATGCTATTCACCACCCCAGCGACAATCGGAATGCTAGCTAGGCTGCCAATCCGGTCAGTTGAAGAGATTATCTTATCGCGCAGCTTGGCTCGGCCTTGCTTATAACCGTTCGCCTTCGCGCGCAGCATCAGGTGCGGAAAATCGACATTCCATTCATGCGGTGGCACATATGGACATTTAGTCAGGTAACACAAGTCGCAGAGATAGCAGTGGTCGACGACCTGCCAATAGTCGGCTTTGTCGACACCATCGACTTCCATGGTGTCTGAATTATCGACCAGGTCAAATAGAGTCGGGAAGGCTTTACATAAGCTGACGCAGCGGCGGCAACCGTGGCAAATATCAAAGACTCGCTCTAGTTCGTTGTCGAGTGAATTCTGGTCATAAAACTCTGGGTTCTGGTGACCGAGTGGATGACGAGTCGGCGCTTCAAGGCTGCCTTCACGAGTTGAAGTTGACATAGCGTAATCGAAAGAGGAGTGAAGGCAAAGACCGGGCTCGCATGAGCCCGGCCGAAGCACTAATTAAGCGTCGAGGTTGTCCAACGCTTTTTGAAAACGGTTAGCGTGCGAACGCTCCGCTTTAGCAAGGGTTTCGAACCAGTCAGCGATCTCATCAAATTTCTCATCGCGAGCAGTCTTAGCCATGCCAGGATACATATCGGTGTATTCATGAGTTTCACCGGCAATAGCAGCTTTCAGATTGTTCTCAGTGCTGCCGATCGGCAAACCAGTGGCAGGATCACCCGTTTCTTCGAGATATTCCAAATGACCATGTGCATGGCCAGTTTCACCTTCGGCAGTCGAGCGAAAAACCGCTGAAACGTCGTTGAAGCCTTCTACATCAGCTTTAGCGGCGAAATAGAGATAGCGGCGATTAGCCTGCGACTCGCCAGCGAATGCATCTTTTAAATTTTGTTCTGTGTCGGATCCTTTTAGGGACATGTTGCCTCCAAAGCAAGGTGATCAAAGTTATGGAGACGGTATATTAGGCAAGCCAAACAGATAAATGAAATTAATTTTATTAATAGAATTAATAG
>CBDTWQ010000511.1:0-1978 GCA_965364115.1 uncultured Gammaproteobacteria bacterium
ATTTCATCGAACTGACCGCTTTCTCTGATCAGTTCGAGTCCTCGATTGAAATTCCGGATGATCTCTTCGCCGTCATCGATCTTTCGCGACGCGATCAGATGCAACCCTTTAGTACTCAAGATAGGCTCTAGGAAGGTGACGTCACAAATACAGAATCCCTCTTCGCGAGCCTTAAATCGAAATTGATCAAAATTCATCGCAGCGATATCAATTCGCCCTCGGTATAGTTTGCGGATATTCAAGCTAGGGAATGCGGCCACATCTTTGTCTAGATATTCAGCCGCATCAAATTCTTCGCTATTGTCGAAGTCACGCGAAACGCCAATCGTATAAGACTGCAAATCGCGCAAACTTTCGAAAGAACTAATCTTTAACCCTGGCCCAGCGATCAAACCAACCTTGAGGTAGTAAATAGGCTTGCTGTATAAAAATGTCTGAGCGCGCTGCTTATCATACGGCGCCCCCATAACCACATCTGCATCACCATTTTCAACTTCCTTTAATGCTCTTGCCCAAGGCACAAAATTAACCTCTGAACCATAACCCACTGCATTGAATGCCGCTTTCACTAGAGCGGTGGTCAAACCTTGCTCAGGTAAGTCGGGCCCATAATGCGGCGCCCATTCCAGCCCCAACATTGATATCTCGCGCGCTTGAACGCTCGAACACAGGCTCACGACAGTCAACAACGAAGCCACTAACGCGTGTATAAGTCGCATCATGCGTGACTAGCAAACATGAACAGATAGGCTGAAAAAAACATAAAGAATTCGGACGGCAGTTCCAATCGATCCGAAACAAGCTTTAAAAGCTTCGATTTCGGCGTTTTATTTTAGGGTGACTCGCGGTCAGAATTATATTTGATTCGAGGATCGACGCAACACAAAGCCGCAATAGATGAGGGATTATAATTTACCCACTCTGATTTTTTTCCTAGAATGGTTGGCATGCTTATAAAAGACCCCGCTGCCCGACTAGCGATTGATCGTGATCACATCTGGCACCCCTATAGTGCGATGCAAAGCGATATCCCGGTTTACTTGGTAGAGTCAGCCAGTGGTGTGCGCTTGCGTTTAGCTGATGGCAGAGAATTGATCGACGGCATGTCATCTTGGTGGTGCGCAATCCATGGCTACAATCACCCACGGCTCAATCAAGCGATCAACACTCAACTGCAGTCGATGTCGCACGTCATGTTTGGTGGCTTAACCCATGAACCTGCGATCGCGCTAGTGGAACGATTGGTCGAACTCACCCCCGACTCTTTGCAATCGGTGTTTCTATCCGATTCAGGCTCGGTGGCCGTCGAGGTTGCAATGAAACTTGCGATTCAATACTGGAATTCGCTAGGTCTAAGCTCCAAACAAAGCTTCTTGACCCTGCGTAATGGCTATCATGGTGATACCTTCGCGGCGATGTCGGTGTGTGATCCGGTCACCGGCATGCATAGTTTGTTCAATAACGCACTAGCCCAACAATTTTTTCTGGACCGGCCTAGTTCTCGATTTGGTGAGGCCGCTGACCCCCAAGATTTGGTCAAGCTAGAACAGATCTTGCAACAAAATAATCAAACTATCGCAGCATTGATTTTGGAGCCAATCGTTCAGGGCGCTGGAGGCATGTATTTTTATTCAGCGGATTTCTTACACCAGGCTCGCGAAATCTGTGATCGCTTTCAAGTCTTGTTGATCGCGGATGAGATCGCCACTGGGTTTGGTCGCAGTGGGCGGCTATTTGCCTGCGAACATGCGGCCATCGAGCCGGATATCATGTGTTTAGGCAAATCCATGACGGGCGGATATTTGAGCCTAGCCGCAACCCTGACCAGCGAAAAAATCAGCAGCCGCATCGATCAGGGCAATCCAGGCGTATTTATGCATGGCCCAACCTTTATGGGCAATCCGCTGGCCTGTGCTGTTTCTCGAGCCAGCATCGATCTATTGTTGGAATCCAATTGGCAACAAAACGTCCAGCGCAT
>CBDTWQ010000512.1:0-1977 GCA_965364115.1 uncultured Gammaproteobacteria bacterium
AAAGTGGTCGCTTTTCACGATTGGATTTTAGCCGAATCCGCCTATTTGCGCGATGTGTAGTGATCAGTTCATTAGGCGGCACTCAGTGCTTTAGTTGAACAAGCATTGGCGAGAGATGCCAATAAGCGTAACGCCCACTTTATCCATTGAATAATAGTAGCTCCTTTCAAGTCGCTTCAATATTCAAAGACTGTCCCTTAGCCTGGTAGCACTCTCTGCGGCAAGGACGATGGACGCGCCATTAATACGCCCCCCTCGCTAACCCCATACCGGCTCACTATTGATGGGCGGGCTCTGGCTATTTTTACTGATGGCTTGCGCTGTCGCCCCAAATATCAACTAGGCGTCGGTCGCGGCCGCAGCCAAAGCGATAGTATTTGTATCGCAGCGGGCTGTTCTTGTAGTAGTCCTGGTGATATGCCTCATCACCCTTGATCGGGAAGAAGGTTGCTTGCGGCAATATCGGCGTTACGACGACCTGCCCCGGAAATCTGTCGATCACCCGTTGTTTTGATTTTACAGCCAACTCGCGTTCCGCGTCGTCAGCAACAAAAATTGCCGCCAGGTAGCTATGCCCTTTGTCACAGAACTGCCCGCGGTCGTCGAACGGATCGTGATTGACCCAGAAATGTTCGAGAATCCCCTGATAATCAATCACGGCAGCATCATAGGTGATCTTGACCGCCTCGTAGTGACCGCTGTGCGCGCCGCCATAAGTCGGCGCTGGATGGCTACCGCCAGTGAAACCCGAAATCACGTCGGAGACGCCCTCGAGCTTTTCGAAGTCGGATTCCATGCACCAGAAACAGCCACCGGCGAGCACCGCCGTCGCGGCGTAAACCGGTTGTAGAAGTATCATCATTGTTGCGAACAGCGTCGCGACCAGCATCTGTTTCATATTTGAACCCTCAAAATAACCCTGTTATGACAGCTTGCCTGCGGTCGAGTTCACCACAACCCCGACGTCAGCAAACTGATTGAGGTCAAAACCACCCAAATAGCGATCTCACCTTCGAGTCTCTCCAGCTGATTGAGATTCTCTTAACCTAATATAATGGAGATCAGAGCCCTTTTGTTCTTAAAACCTAGCAATCAAAGATAATGTCGACATCGCATCCAATATAGGAGCCAGAGCCCCTTCACTTGGGTTGCCTTATTCAACAGTGAGTGGAATTCTTAAAATGCTAGACCTGATATTTTTATGCATTGCGGCGCAGGGATTGCCTGCCGACAGGAGCATTAAAATACGACCCATAATCAGCGTCAATTAGATGATTTGTTTTTTTACGCGTAATATTGCCTTGAGCATGGCGTCCATTCCCCATTTGCACCATGAAACAGACTTTGTAACCGCATCGAGATCAGATATGACCGAAATTCACCCTCAGCTTGCCGCCGATTGTCACTATCTCGGTCGCTTCCCACTGTCGCATTTGTTGCTAGTCAACGATGAAACCTTTCCGTGGTTTATTCTGCTGCCAGACCGTGAAAACATTCAAGAAATTTATCAGCTTAATGCCACGGATAGGAATGCGCTGATAGACGAATCATGTCGGTTGGCCGAGTTTTTACAACAGGCTTATAGTGCCGACAAGCTGAATGTGGCAGCACTCGGTAACCAGGTGCCGCCGTTGCACCTGCACCATATTGTGCGCTATACCTCGGATGCGGCCTGGCCAGGGCCGATATGGGGAAAAGTACCGGCCAAGCCCTATCCATTGCCATCATTGGAGGCAATAAAGGGTCGATTTGAGACCGCTCAACTCAGTGGCTTAAAACTCGAATCAGGTTAATTTCAAATGAAACGACTTGGGTCGCGTCATGTGTTCGAAACCGACCGAAGATAAAGTGCAACCTCGGCCTGAATTTTTAATTCCGGCCAGGCTAATACCGAGTCTAAAAAGTAGAAAAAAGGGGTCAATCCTATTTTATAACATTCAAAAGTTCTTCAACTTTATGTACTCTTTCAACAATCGC
>CBDTWQ010000513.1:0-1976 GCA_965364115.1 uncultured Gammaproteobacteria bacterium
TGATGGAAATCAAACTGCTGCCCCTGTTCATCGATAAATTAGGTATCAATCTCAAAGATGTGATCAATCGCATTCGTAGCAATGAACGCACCATTCTCGAACTTTGTGTGAAGCAAGCGAGTATGCCGCGCAGAACTTTCATCGAGACATTCAAAGACAATGAGACCAGTTTGGAATGGATTGAGCAGCACCTGAAATCTGGTGAGAAGTATGCGATCCCGCTGGAAAGCTGCAAAGAAGAGATTCTGCGCTATCAAAAGCGCTTAAAAAATATCGAAAAAGTGTCCAGCCTTTCGATTCATCATATCAAAGAAATCAATCGCAAAATGTCGATTGGTGAAGCCAAGGCTCGCCGAGCTAAGAAAGAGATGATCGAAGCCAACCTTCGACTCGTCATTTCCATCGCGAAGAAATACACCAATCGTGGCCTGCAATTTCTCGACCTTATTCAGGAAGGCAACATCGGTTTGATGAAGGCGGTCGATAAATTCGAATATCGTCGAGGCTACAAGTTTTCAACCTATGCCACTTGGTGGATTCGCCAAGCGATCACTCGTTCAATCGCTGATCAAGCGCGCACCATTCGAATTCCGGTGCACATGATTGAAACTATCAACAAGCTCAACCGCATCTCGCGGCAAATGCTGCAAGAGCTAGGTCGGGACCCACAACCGGAAGAGTTGGCTGAGCGAATGGAGTTGCCAGAAGATAAGGTGCGTAAAGTGTTGAAAATATCTAAAGAGCCGATTTCAATGGCGACGCCGATTGGCGATGATGAAGACTCCAATCTCGGTGATTTCATCGAAGACACCAATGTAATGCTGCCGGCTGACACGGCTACTAATGCCGGCCTTTCAGAATCGACCCGTGAAATTTTGTCGAGTTTGACGCCCCGCGAAGCAAAAGTACTGCGGATGCGTTTCGGCATCGACATGAACACCGATCACACGCTGGAAGAAGTCGGCAAGCAATTCGACGTAACTCGCGAGCGAATTCGTCAAATTGAAGCCAAAGCATTGCGCAAGTTGCGCCACCCCAGCCGCTCAGACCCATTGCGCAGCTTCATTGACGCCGATTAGCCAAAGATTCACCCAGTCAGCGTAATAAAGTAGAATTCATTTTCCTGCGTTTTACACTCTGACGCAGGATTAGTCGCGTCAGACAAGGCGAATTTTGCGAGCGTCGCCGGAAGCATGGCCCAATGCCATGCGACCAAGCGCACGAAAATCCAACGCCGGTCGACGTGAAAAAGACAAGTCATAGGGCCTGTAGCTCAGCTGGTTAGAGCAGTGGACTCATAATCCATTGGTCGGAGGTTCAAGTCCTCCCGGGCCCACCACCACTTTAAAATCTATCAATTAGATAATGTTTATCGGGATGTTTATCGGGGCTGTTAATTTTTCTGTGTAACTGCCACGAGTTAAATGCAGCTCGTGAAGCGGGCACTTTCTTCGAGAAACCGCCCCAAACGACTAATAAAGCTGGGGTTATTCACAAAAATAGTCCTTGGCGGGGCTTGATGAAGTATAACGGGCAACCTACAATTGAGTGGAGTGGCTCAACAACCGCCGATTGCCTCGCCCAATTGATGATCGACAACCTTCCCGATATAAAATAATGTATCATCCGCAGATTAAGTCAAGCAAAGTGGCATGACTCAGATATAATCGTCTCCGACTAACTCGGGACGATTTAGCACTACAAGTTTCGAATTTTGTTTTTGTAATGGTGATAGCAAAAACAACACTATATTTTTCACCACTAAATAGAGAGCGCGTTATGAGTAAAGGTACAGTTAAGTGGTTTAATGCAGATAAAGGCTTCGGTTTTATTACTCCAGAAGACGGTGGTAAAGATTTGTTTGTTCATCATTCAGAAATTCAAGCAGGCGGTCAGTACGCAACATTGAATGATGGTCAGGCTGTTGAGTTCGAAGTTGGCCAGGGTCAGAAAGGTCCATGTGCAAATAAAGTTGT
>CBDTWQ010000514.1:0-1975 GCA_965364115.1 uncultured Gammaproteobacteria bacterium
ATCAAGTCAGACATAAGTGGCGTATTGAGCATCACTTCAATCGCAGGCACACGCCCCTTAGTACCCAATTTAGGAATTAACCGTTGGGAAATCATCCCTTTTAAGTTAAGCGATAAATCCATCAGCAACTGCTGACGCCGAACGTCAGGGAAAAAGTTGATAATCCGATCCAATGCTTGGTTGGTGCTATTCGCATGCAAGGTCGTAAGGCATAAGTGACCGGTTTCAGCAAACGCAATCGCATGTTCCATGGTCTCACGATCTCGTATCTCGCCGATCAGAATAACGTCCGGTGCTTGGCGCAAGGTGTTCTTCAAAGCCACCCCGTAAGACTCCGTATCGACCCCAACTTCACGCTGGGTCACCAAGCAATTGATGTGACTGTGAATGAATTCGATCGGATCTTCGATAGTGATGATATGACCGTGTGATTTACGATTACGATAGTCCACCATCGAGGCAAGCGATGTCGACTTACCCGACCCCGTGCCACCAACAAAAATAACTAAGCCTCGCTTAGTCATCGCGATATCGCGCAGTATATTCGGCAAATTTAAAGCTTCGAAACTGGGAATATCGGAGGTGATGACACGCAAAACCATTCCAGTATTGCCACGCTGCACGAATGCATTAACACGAAAACGTGCAACGCCTGGCAAGGCAATCGAGAAATTACATTCCTGATTTTTTTCGAACTCGGTGACTTGCTTATCATTCATAATCGAACGAACCAGCATTTGGGTATGACTCGCCGAAAGATTCTGTTTCGAAACCATTGTCATCTTGCCATCGATTTTCATCGCTGGTGATGAGCCGCTAGTGATGAACAAATCGGAACTATTCTTGCTCACCATCATGCGGAGCAAGTCATGCATAAAACTGATTGCCTTACTACGATCCACAGAACTTTCTCAGGTTAATGCTAAATTGAATGGTCACAAACTATCTGGATTGGCGGCTTTCCTTCTTGCCTCATCTTTCGAGACTACGCCAGCCGCCAACAACTTTTTCAGATTTTGATCGAGTGTTTGCATCCCAGTGTTTTGTCCGGTTTGAATCGCGGAGTACATCTGGGCAACCTTATCTTCACGAATCAGGTTACGTATCGCCGGTGTACCGATCATAATTTCATGCGCCGCAATTCGCCCCCCACCGGGTCTCTTCAACAGAGTTTGTGAGATAACCGCTTTCAACGACTCTGATAACATTGAGCGCACCATCGGCTTTTCACCCGCAGGAAACACGTCGACTATCCTATCGATCGTTTTTGCCGCGGAACTAGTGTGCAAGGTGCCAAAAACCAAATGTCCGGTCTCAGCCGCTGATAGGGCGAGTCGAATGGTTTCGAGATCACGCATCTCACCGACTAGTATGGTGTCCGGGTCTTCTCGTAAGGCCGACCGTAGAGCCTCATTAAAGCCAAGCGTGTCACGATGCACTTCGCGCTGGTTGACTAGACATTTTTTTGATTCATGGACAAATTCGATCGGATCTTCGACGGTTAGGATATGACCATATTCATGGTCATTTTTGTAATCGACCATGGCTGCGAGAGTGGTTGATTTACCTGAACCCGTTGGCCCAGTGACCAACACAATGCCGCGAGGGTACTCAGAAATCTCTTTAAATATCTTGGGTGCGTTCAAGTCTTCAAGGCCGAGAATTTTTGATGGGATGGTTCTAAAAACACCGCCCGCACCGCGATTATGATTAAATGCATTAACACGAAATCTCGCCAACCCCGGAATTTCAAACGAAAAATCAGTTTCGTAAAATTCCTCATAATCCTTGCGCTGCTTATCACTCATGATGTCATAAAGCATGCCATGGACTAGCTTATGGTCGGTCTCTGGCACATTGATACGCCGAATATCACCGTCGACACGAATCATCGGCGGCAAACCCGCCGACAAGTGCAGATCAGATGCGTTCTGCTTAACGCCGAATGCAAGTAGTTGTGCTATATCCATGAGGA
>CBDTWQ010000515.1:0-1972 GCA_965364115.1 uncultured Gammaproteobacteria bacterium
TCGGCATTCAGGGTCGTCATTTGCCGTTCTTGTTCTTCGGTGATCATGCCTCGGGGGTAAAGTGGCCAGCAATCGATGGTCTTTTTTCCCGCTGAGGCCCAGGCAGCGGCAGGCCCGGTGTCTCCCGTCGTCGCCAGCACAATCGAAAGATGCTCGTTTCTTTTCTGCAACAGATAATCCATCACATTGATCAGAAAACCCATCGCGATGTCTTTAAAGGACTGGGTTGGCCCGTGAAACAATTCCATGATGAGGGTGTTCCCATCGTTACCAAGCGGCACCAGGTTAACCACACTCGAGCTTTCAAAGGGGCTGTAGCTATCATCCAATAGCTGTTTCAGGTCCGCCGCCGGAATGATCGAACGGTCGATAAACAGCGATGTGATTTCAAAGGCGAGTTCGGGGTAGCTCAACTCAGCCCATTGGTGCAATTGCGCTTGGGTGATTTTCGGAATTTGTTCGGGAACAAACAAACCCCCATCCGCGGCAAAACCGCTGAGAACCGCTTCATCGAAGGCGACGGGAGAACTCCCACCTCGGGTGCTGACATATTTAATCATCGGTTCTCGATTCTCTTAAGGGCATATCACGTCTTCGGTGGAAACTAGCAGCTTAAAACAGAACCCACCATTCACTGAACTGAATTCAATAACAATTTTTCTAGTTAATCTGTAAGATTCAAGCAAGCGGCTTAGTGCGATCATGCGATTGCGCTCAATTCGCTATATAAGAATGGGCCCAGACCAATAAGGTATTGTGTCCTAATAATTTATAAACCAGTAGGAGAACACGATGAAAAGTAATCCAATCAAGCTCATCGCAATCAGCGTTATTGCGATGTTAAGCACGTTCAATGTATCGGCGGAAACACTGCGCGTCGGCATGGAGTGCACTTACGCGCCATTCAATTATAAGACCGCCGAAGGAGAGTTGGCTGGTTACGACGTGGATGTCGCCAAAGGTGTTGCGAAGATAATTGGCGCCGACTTCGAATACGTCTGTCAGGAGTGGGACGGAATGATCCCCGCGCTTTTGGCCAACAAATTTGACCTCATCATTGCGTCTATGTCGATCACCGATAAACGCATGAAGAAGATTGATTTCTCCGGACCTTACCGCTTCTCGACTGGCCAGATTGTTGGTTCTAAGAAAACCAAGGTCAATTTGTTTGATGGAGCAGGAAAGCCAATCCCAGGAAATTTTGATGGTTTGAAAGTGGGCTTAGAGCGTGCAACCACCTATTCGAGCTGGTTCAAAGAAACGCTGCCGGGTGCCAATGTTGTGCTGTATGACAGTTCCGAATCACTCTATCTTGACCTGCAAAATGGGCGCGTCGACATCATCATGACCAACCCAATGAAAGCGCATCTTAAATTTCTCGCCAAATCAGGCGGCGCCGGATACGAGTTTAAAGGGCCAGTGGTTGATGAAGTTAAATTCTTTGGAATCGGTGTTGGCATTGGTATGCGCCAAGGTCAAGCGGAGCTGAAAGGCAAATTGAACGGCGCCTTGAAACAGCTGATCAATTCAGGTGATTTAGAAAGCTACGCGAAGAAAATCTTCCCTTTCAAACTCCACAAGGATGAGTGGGGACAATAAGCATTTAACCGAGCTAGGGCGGCAAGCGTTGTCTAGTTGCAATGTCTAGTTGCAATGTCTTGTCGCCCTTTTCAATTGAACCGGTGTCAAACTTAAACTAAGGCTTAAGCGCCAGTGCATAGGCTTTAGCGCCGACGGGGAAATGATTTGGAAGTGTTAAACGGTTGGTGGGATGACTACTTCTGGGGCGCACTCATCGTCGCCGAGGTTTTCATTTCATCCCTGTTCTTGATGATTCTGTTTGGGCTGATGGGCGCCGGCGCCAAGCTGTCAGAAAACCGCGTCGCTCAAAGAATTGCCGGTGCTTACACAGTAATCTTTCGGGGCACCCCCGAGATCCTGGTGATACTCCTGCTGTATTTCGGCTCAGCCA
>CBDTWQ010000516.1:0-1970 GCA_965364115.1 uncultured Gammaproteobacteria bacterium
CACTTGTTGTTAAAAAGATATCGGCTATCGGGCACCCGAGCGACAGCCTGATAAAACAATTCGCTTTGTTGAACGGCTGCGGAAACATTGCCGAGTGCGGCCTGCGCGATGGTTTTCGCGTAGTGCCAGACGGCCGTGGTCATTCGATATAAGTCAGCGTCGTGGGGCAAAGGCTCATCGACGATTTCCTGCCATTTGCCAAAGCGAATGAAAACGTGAGCCTTCATGCCGATGTAGCCTTCCATCCAGTCGGCCATCGCAGGGCTCTCAATCCGCAGTAATTCCTCAGGCGTGGTTGCGATCAATTCTTCAGCGGTTTCTAGTGCTGTATGGAATTGCCCCAGAAAGAGGGCGGCGTAAATCTTCAAATGGTAATTGTGTATGCGCGACGAGGTATGAAAATTCATTGCGCCTTCATTGGCGAGGTAAACCCGGTCGGCTGCAATCGCGCGAGTGTTCGAAGCAATCGCTTCGTAGAAGTGACCACAACGAACATCGATGTGTGAGGGCATATGACAGAGGTGCCCCGAATCAGGCACCAGGCCTCGAAGTTTATCGCAGGCTCGCAACGCTTTTTCAGGTGTTGGCGACATTTCCATGACATGAATATACATATGCAGTACGCCAGGGTGCGTTTCAGCGCCGCTTGATTCGATGCGTTGCATGGCGCTTTCTAATAGATCGATCGCTTCGACAGTAGATGCGCCTTCAGCTGGGTCGCCGCTGCGTAAATCCCATAGAGCCCAGGGGGTGCGAGTCATTAGCGCTTCGGCATGCAAAGCGCAGACATCATCATCAACGGGGAAGGCTTCATAAACTTTGCGCATTGCCTCGGCATAGTCATCGTCCCATCGATGATAGTCAGCCTCGGCGACTGGCACAGGCGACTGATAACGTGCCTGAAGCGCTTCGATTAACATGGCCTCCAGCGGAGTGACGTGGCCAATGCGTTTGGCCGCTTCGCGCGAGGTTTCGTAGGTGAGCTGAAGTTTTTGCGCCAGTTCATCTTTCTGCATTCGGTGCCAGGGTTTGTTGTAGTAGATCCCTGAGGCGTAGGTTAGGCCCCACCATGCCATCGCGCAGTTGTCGTCATGCCGAATGGCCTCACGGAAACAGCGCGCGGCCATTTCAAGATCAAAAGCATAAATCCAGATCAAGCCATTGTTAAACCAGTTTAATGCGGTTTTATTTTGAGTCGTGATCGTGCGTTTATAAGAACCCAGATCGTACTTATCCAGGGTTTCGCTATTGGAGTGGCTTGTAGATAGTGGTTTGTTCATTTGGTGAAGTCGTAACCTACTTTAATCTCTGGCGACACTTTAATGCCCTAGTAACTGACTGAGAAACAATTTAGATCGATCTGTCGATGGGCTATTGAAAAAGGTTTCGGGGGCTGCAACCTCGACAATTTCACCTTCATCCATAAACACAATACGATCGGCCACTTTGCGCGCAAACCCCATTTCGTGGGTCACGCAAATCATCGTCATGCCTTCTTCAGCCAATTCAACCATGACGTCGAGCACCCCGGCAATCATTTCTGGGTCGAGTGCGGAAGTCGGTTCATCAAACAGCATGATTTTAGGTTCCAGGCAGAGGGCTCTGGCGATCGCAACGCGTTGTTGTTGTCCGCCGGATAACTGAGGTGGATACTTATCCGCTTGTTCAGCGATGCGGACTCGCTCTAGAAAATGCATTGCAAATTCGGTGGCTTCAGCTTTCGAAATGCCTTTGTTGCGAATCGGCCCGATGGTTAGATTATCGATGACTGACATATGTGGAAACAGGTTGAAGCTCTGAAAAACCATACCGACATCTCGACGAATTTCTTCGATATTTTTCATTCCGGGTTTCACTTCACGGCCATCAACCATAATCGTGCCAGCCTGGTGTTCTTCGAGCTGATTAATGCAACGGATCAAGGTGGATTTACCCGAGCCGGAGGGGCCGCAGATGACGACTTTTTCACC
>CBDTWQ010000517.1:0-1970 GCA_965364115.1 uncultured Gammaproteobacteria bacterium
GACCAGAACAGATGGCCACCATTGCGCCATGGATCAAGCACCAAGCCTTGATAAAGCGAGGCTCGATTCGCGCTGATGATGACAGAACTATGTTCTAGACGAAACGCCGATTCATAGTTCGCGACCGCCCAATGCAAGTCAAGGGTTTTAAAGCGTTCTTGATGCAGCCGTTTTAATAGGTCTTCGGTCCAGTGAATGCAAAGGCCGCGATCTTTGAGCCCCAGATTCACCTTAACATTGTGCATGAGTGGAGACCCTGAAATTTCATATTGCTGGGCTAGAGCCTCGGAATAGTCAATCGCAATGCGCGCAGCACGACTGGCCTCATCGGCATCGATATGGTCGCTGAGCTTGAGTATGTCGCGCTTCAGCTCCCCCTTGCGTTGCAGTTGTAGCGACTCCGAGAACTCGCCTATCGGGTGGTTTGTTGCACAACCAAAAATCAGCGTGGGCAACACAACCAACAGCAGCAAGATTTTCATCCGAGCAATGTTGATGCTGGCGATGTGAAACATTGATTTTTCATCTTTGATTGAACGTCTTGCCTGATTAGTTCTAGTTGGTTGCCCTTAAAGGTAGTCCATGGCGGAATCGTTTGTCGAGTGGTTCTCTAGTGTTGTCCTCATTTTCGGCCGATTTTCTCTAACCGAGTCTGTTAAGCTGACACCGCCTCAGAATAACCGGATGTTAGCAAGTGTCTTCTTTAAACGATCGTCTCGCCACTAACGATGTGCTGGTTCTCGATGGTGGAGTCAGCACTGAAATACGCCGTCGGGGCGTTGCGCTAGACAAAAATGTTTGGAGTGGCCTCACCACTAAAACTCATCCCGATCAAGTCCGTGAAGTCCATCAGGACTATATTCAAGCGGGTGCTCAAATCATTACCGCAAACACCTTTTCCACAGCCCGTCATGTGCTCGAAAGCATCAATTTGGGGCACGAGGCGAAGATCCTAAATTTTAAGTCAGTGCAACTGGCAAAAGAGGCTCGCGACGAATCGGCAAATGATGAAGTCTGGATAGCCGGGTCGATGTCGAGCATGCCACCTTTAACCAGCCACCTCGAAACGGCGATCGGCGAACGAGTGGCATCGAGCTATCAAGAGCAGGCCGAGATTCTGGCCGAAGCCGGCGTCGATTTAATTATTGCCGAAATGATGCGTGATCTTGAAAATGCCACGATCGTGATCAAGGCCGCGGTGTCAACTGGATTACCAGTTTGGATCGGTTTCAGCGCGATGATGGCTGACAATGGCGTTGATGTCCGCAGCCATCGATGGAAGAACAAAGATGACACCACTAGCGCGCATGATTTTGGCGAAATGATAGATGCCTTGTTGCCACTCGGTGTGCAGGCCGCCGGGGTCATGCATACGCGAGTAGAAGACACCGCCGCAGCGCTGGAAGTTTTATCCCAGCACTGGACTGGGCCAAAACTCGCTTATGCAGAGACCGGCAAGTTGTGCTTGCCCGAATGGGTTTATCAGCAAGTCAGCTCCCCTGAAAGTTACGCTCAAACCATCGATGGATGGATCAATCAGTTCGGCGTGCAGATCGTCGGGGGGTGCTGTGGGACTCGACCTGAGCACATCGCGGCCTTAAGGGCGATGGTCGAAAACAGTCGATCAAAATAGACTTCGAGTAGTGGCTGAATTCTGAAACCTTTCGCTAACTTGAGAAACGGTTTTTAACCTTTGGTTAATCTCAGACAAACCAGAAATTGTGTGGTTTCAATTACCTTTCGGTTTGTTCGCTCGTTTCGCTATCGTTTGTAGTTGTCTGAAACCGAGAGCTAGAGATCCTTTAGAACCTCGTCAATGCGCAGTCGATGGCGCTCAGAACGGTGTCGACATCTTTTTGGCTGAAGGGCAGTGGGGGGCGCAATTTTAGAACCTGTCCGAAGCGACCTGAAGTGCCGGTGATGACGCCTTGCTCAACGATCAGGCTGCTCAATCGGCGCATCTCATTCGG
>CBDTWQ010000518.1:0-1969 GCA_965364115.1 uncultured Gammaproteobacteria bacterium
TTGGAAATTGCGGGAACCGTAAAGTTGGGCAAAGAAAACGCCATGTTGCTGGTCAGCATGGACTATTTTGCGTTTGTAGCGGAACTGGCAAGTCTGACCCAGCGCAATTTGCAACGAGTTGAGAACGCCGTTGGCGGAATTCAATTTGAGGAATTTCGGGCTACTGGTGGAGAAGGCACCGAGATTTCCATTCCTCTAGGCGACCAAGCAAGCGTATACGCTCAAATCCACTTGTGGCAGCCATCGTTGTCTTTTTGGACTGCCTTCAAACATCAGGCATATCAAGTCTTCGCAATCTTGATTTTAGCTGGTGGTTTAGTGGCCTTACTGTTCTATTTATTTTTGCTGCAACCGCTCAGTCGACTGGCTGGGAAGATGCAAAAGGCAGCGATGCATCAAGTCGAACCCGATGCAGCCGTGCGCACGCCTAGCCTGCTGCCTGGATTGAATCTGCTGTTCGACTATTTCGCTACGTTGCAGCGAACCGCCAAACGTGATCCGGTGACGGGGTTGAATACTCGCGTGATTTTCGAAGACCGCTTAGCTCAATCGATTCTCGAGAGTAAACGAAGTGCGAGAAAATATGCATTGGTCTTGGTCGATATACATGGTCTCGATGTTGTCGTTCAACAACATGGTCAATATTTGACTGATGCCTTGTTGATGCAGGTTGGCTCGAATTTGCACGAAGGATTGCGAGAAACCGATAACATTGCGCGTTTTGAACGTGATTTATTTGCGCTGTTGGTCGAGGTGCAAGAGCGAGCGCAGCTCAATGCACTGGTTGAAAAAATTTATTTGTCGGTGATTCGACGCTATGTGATCTCGGGTCGTGAGTTTGAAGTCAGTGCCGGTATGGGCGTCGCGATTTATCCAGATCACGCGATTGATGCTGATGGCCTATACAAGAAAGCCAGTGAGGCACTGCTTAAGTCGGATCAAAGTGAATGGCCGATCATTTTTTCACGTGATCCAGAGGATGACCCCGACACCTCAGGGTTTACTCTGATTCAGGCGTTGCGCCATGCGATAGACCATGAGCAACTCAATTTGGTTTATCAACCGGTGGTCGACCTGAGTAATCACGAAGCGGTCTATTTTGAGGCCTTGTTGCGTTGGCGAGACCCTAACATTCATGATGTTTCAATCGATCGGACCATCGAGTTAGCCGAACGCAATCATTTGATCAAACCCCTGACAAACTGGATTATTGAATCGGTTTGCCGGTTCATACACAAATCAGGGCTTCGCAATCTGGTGGTCGGTATCAACCTGTCGATGATCGATTTACAAGATCGTCAATTGCCCGATCGGATCGAAATCTTTCTCGAAAAATATCAAGTTAAACCCTCGCAAATTGTAATTGAAATTACTGAAGGGCAGATCATGCAAGACCCGGATGCAGTGATCGATGTGCTAGCACAGCTTGGTTCCATGGGATTGTCGTTGTCGATTGATGATTTCGGAACGGGTCAGGCTTCTTTAACCTACCTCAAAGAAATGCCGGTTGAGAAACTCAAAATTGACCAGTCTTTTATTCGTGATATTGCGACCAGTGCAGATGATCAGCTAATTGTTAAAGGCACCATAGAAATGGCTCACACGCTGAATCTGCAAGTGGTTGCCGAAGGTGTCGAGACGCTTGAAGTTTACGAGCTATTGCGCGCAATGAATTGTGATTATGCGCAAGGCTTCTATATCAGTCGCCCGCTCGAAGCCAAAAAAGTTTCCGCCTGGTACGAAAAACCACTCAAATTAGTCCCCGCCCCAAAAACCAGCTAACAAGTGGGACAGTATACCTATTAAATCGTTGCTGATTTAATAGGTATACTGTCCCAAATTATGATAGTTAAATCAGGCCGCGCTCGGAAAAACAGCTGGCATCGTCACCGACGATGATGTGATCTAGCACACGCACGCCGACTAGCTTTAGGGCTTGTTGGAGTTGGCGGGTAATACGAATGTCAGC
>CBDTWQ010000519.1:0-1968 GCA_965364115.1 uncultured Gammaproteobacteria bacterium
TAGGCAATCAGAATCTCGGTTTCGCTCTTGCCTTTGGGATAAAGCAAAACTTGGCCGGGTGCAGGATATGCGGTCGCATCTTCGTAGTTAACCTCGAAATCGCGGTCTCCCAGCGGAATCCAGATTCCTTCGCCACTCCAACGCACATGAACCACCTCGCTGACAAAAGGCATCGCCTGTTGAAATGCAGCACAAGTCTGGGGTGACTTGCCTTCTTCGAAGACCGCATCGAAGGTGAAAGCATCAATTTTAATCTTCATAGGGTGATTCACACTGTTTAGTTTTCAATAGGCTGCGATTAGCAGTGCGAGGGCGATGATCGCAGGCGTTGCCTGAAACCAGAAAATTCTAAAACTGACTGTCGCGGCACCAAAAATGCCCGCCACCAGCACACAAAGGGCAAAGAAAACTTTGATCTGCAAACCCTCATTGCCTATCCACAGCCCCCAAAACAAACCCGCCGCGAGAAAGCCATTATATAGCCCTTGGTTCATCGCTAACACTCTTGTGACCGATGCCTTCTCGACCGAGAGTGAAAAAATCTTGCGCCCTAATGGTTTTTCCCAAAGGAACATTTCTAAAACGAGAAACCCAGTATGCAATATTGCGATGATGGCAAGCGTGATATCGGCAGCAATGGCGATCATGATTGGTGTCTCCAGTTAAGTCTTTGCGGTCGTCGACAGCTCTATATTGAATCAAGCAAGCGCCATTAGGAAAACATTTTCCGATTTACCCGGCAGCCATCGGTGTTAGCCCGCAAGGCGGCCTAGAACCTTGGGCATCCATCAAAACTAGATGAGCGCTATTTCTTGAATCATCACAATCAAATCGAAGATAGCGCGAAACGCGCTTCATAGCGGCCTTGCAAGGTAAAGCAAATGGATCAAAAAAAACTGAATTGTGCTTTTTTTAAATGCTGATTCCAAGCGTTAGAGAACTCGATCTTTGCTGCATGCGTTGCAGCCAATCTGTAAGCTTTGTATGGCACTCGAGCATTGCCGCGCCCTCTTCCGTTTTGACAAAATAAGAAAGCATTGGAAGCGCATAGAGATCGGCTAAAGTCAGTTGGTCACCGCCTAAAAATTCGCTGTCTGTGCAGCAACCCGCGAGTTGATCCAGCACGATTTTGCTTTGTTTCAAACCGCTTGTAATCACGGATTGATCTGCAACGCCACCTTCTTCAGGCCGTTCGACTCGCTGAACATAGACCTCCCAGACCATCGACCGATAGGCATAGGCGTCTAGCAGACTGATGATTTGATTGCTGCGCGCTCGTCTAGCCGCCGTAGAAGCTTGCAACTTAGGACCTTCGAACGCCTCATCGACATAACGAGTAATCGCGCTTGTTTCAAAGATCACCAAGTCTTTGTGCCGCAAACTTGGTATGGCGCCAAATGGATGGCAATTGAGATAGTCGATGGGCGGCCCCGCTTCTGCAAACACATCGATCTCGGTCAACCGGTAGTCGACCTTTTTTTCGAGCAGTGCGAGACGTGCAATCCTTGTGTAAACACTGATGTCTAAACCGAATAACTCTATTTCGGGCAAGTCGTCTGTCACTGGAGAGCATTCTTCTGTTGCCATTGCCGCACCAATTCGCCCAAGTCTTCAGGGCCTTTCTCAAAGCACGGCACTTGATCGGGGTCAGGCAAGCTCCAGGCTTGCGCGCTAGCAATCCAGATGTGAGCCACTGGCTCCAGTCCACGCCTTTGATCTAAGCTTCCCGCCTTAATGCTGATGGAATCTTGTGGGTCGTTACCCGCGTGATAGATTCGGCTACCGCAATGGCGGCAAAACGCACATCGTTTGATGCCACCCGCCTCGCCTTCGGTCTGCCAAAATTTGAGTTGCGCTTGGCCCTGAACGAACTCTAGTTGAACCGGCTTAATAATCAGTGACATGCCGAAAGCACTCGACGACTGTTTTTGACAATCAGTGCAATGACAGACATAGAGCATTTCGGCC
>CBDTWQ010000520.1:0-1968 GCA_965364115.1 uncultured Gammaproteobacteria bacterium
GAAATCGCAATGTCGACCAAACCACTCTCAACGAGATCAACATAGGCGCCGCGATTGATCAACGACATCACCTTCTTTGCACCCATTCGTTTGGCCAGCATCGACGACAAAATATTGGCTTCATCGTCGTTCGTCAGGGCACAGAAAATATCCATGCTCTCGATGTTTTCTTCGACCAAAAGATCTCGGTCGGCGGCGTCACCTAGCAACACAATAGCGGAATCGAGCATGGTTGAAAGCTCTCGGGCTCGCTTCGGGAAACTTTCGATCACCTTAACCTGGTAATCTTTTTCAAGGATTGAGGCCAACTGCCCACCAATGTTGCCACCACCGGCGAGCATCACTCGCTTGATCGGCTTGTCTAGCTTTCGCATTTCCGAAATAACGGTTGGAATGTGCTCGCGGGCAGCAATGAAAAACACTTCATCTTCGGCCCGAATCACGCACTCAGCAGAAGGCTGTATCGACTCGCCATCGCGAAAAACGGCCGCTACCCGCATGTCAACACCCGGCACCACCTCATTCATCGTTTTCAGCGCGCGCCCCACCATTAAACCGTCGTCATAAGCTTTAACCGCCACCAACTGAACTTTGCCATCAGCAAAATCGAGCACCTGCAAGGCACTCGGGTGTTCGATCAAATGGTGAATATAATTGGTAACCAGCGACTCAGGGCTAATCATAAAATCAACCGGTATCGACTCGTCGCCAAATAGGCCTGGGTAATTCAGATAGGCCGGTGAACGAATTCGAGCAATTTTGGTTGGCGTGTGGAACAAAGATGAAGCCACCTGGCAGGCAATCATATTGATTTCATCACTATTGGTCAGCGCAATCAGCATATCGGCATCATCAGCGCCCGCATCGGCTAGCAACCCCGGATAAGAGGCGTTTCCACAGATGGTGCGTATATCGAGACGATCTTGTAAGTCTGAGAGAATCTCTTGATTCATATCGATAACCGTAATCTCGTTGCTCTCTTCTTTTGCGAGCTCCGTTGCAACCGTCGAACCCACCTGTCCGGCGCCAAGTATGATGATATTCATGATGTGTCGTCTTTGTTAAAAGTTAATCTCGGGCGTTCTTTTTAGTTTGCAAGCCCAAAGACTTCAATTTGCGATAAAGATGGGTTCGCTCTTGTCCGACTCGACGCGCCAGTTCCGTCATATTATTCCCACTCAGCTTCAAGTGGTGTGATAAATACTCGCGTTCAAAGACTTCTCGCGCTTCTCGCAGATCAAGCCCGGTCGAAATTGAAAATTGCATCTTGTCGCGAGAGCCGTTTTCTGCGCCAACATCTAAGGCGCTGAGAGCATGATTCAATTCCTCGAGCTCGATCTTTTCGTTAGCACTATTCGACAATATGCTGCGAATAAATTTTTTCAGCTGAACGACATCACCGTACCAGTGATGATTACGAAGTAAGTTTTGGGCCGCCACATCAAAATGGCGATATGGCAACTGCTCGTGATCACTGAACCAATTGACATAGTATTCGAGGAGTTCAGGGATGTCTTCGATATGTTCCGCCAAGGATGGAATCACAATCGCCTCTCGCCAAAATTCAGCCAACCGAGGATCAATCTGATCGTTCTGCTTTAGCGCGGAATAGTCATGACGACTGGAAAGAATGAAGCGAAAATTTGATGCTCGATTACCCACTTCCATCGTTTCGTATAATCGTGATTGCTGGCTCAGGCTCAAGTCGACAATCTCGCTTAGGTAAAGATTTGAAACCAAGGGCAGCTGCTGGTGCAGGTCTTGACTCGCATCATAGAATTTTAAACCACCCGCTTTTTCGCTCAAATACTGAGCCCAAATGCTACGACCACTGCCATCCGCGCCGGTGAAAAATACGGCTTCGTTGCTACCCCGCAACGCCAGAATTTGTTGTTTAAGCGCCTGAATCACGTTGCTATTGCCAATCGGCTGTTCGCTCTGATTCTGCCCGGCCGTTCGTAACGATGG
>CBDTWQ010000521.1:0-1967 GCA_965364115.1 uncultured Gammaproteobacteria bacterium
ATTTTAGGGAAGTCATTAAAGTCGGCAATTCGAACCACTTTAAAGCCACTCAGTTTTCCCAATCGACTTAATACTTCGGGTAGGGGAACATTCCGAATGTCCACGGTGAGAAGGCCGTCGGTCAATTGAAGCGCCAGAGCGCTATTTTCGTTTTCTGCCTTAGCTTCGGACTCATTAGCCCCAGACACATCAACTCCAGACGTATCGGCCGCAGTCGCATTGGCAACTGGCAGAGTAAAGCCGATCAACACCGAGCTGAGCAGCAATGAGAAAAAGATACTGCCCCCGATCGCATCGCGAAGGGGGGCAGTACTATTGACTAAACCAAACATGGTTAAGAAGACCTTGGACAGATTGTTATAAATTGACCCGCCAATTAGTCCTTCTTACCTTTTTTACTCTTCTTACTTTTTTTGGCTTTCTTCGGCTTCAGCGACTTGGTGCTCATCGCGTACTTCATCACCGAGTAGGCCACTGCATCGACATTGACTTCATATGCGTGCAGATTAATGTTGTCGTAATTGTCGCAGGCTAAGTGATAGCAAGGGTCATATTGCTCACCTGCGGTGCCGCCCCATAAGGCCGCTTCTTCCTCGGTCTTGATGCCCTCAGCACCAGTAAATAAACCACCGGATGGAATGTCGATAGCGATGAAAGGACCGTAATCGGAGCGTCCCGAGAAATCGGTTCCTCGATAATCTTCACCGACCATGCTGTAGTAGTCTTCGAAGGTTTGCTCGATTTGAGCCGAGCCCTCTGGCCCTGGACCCGCACCGGCTTCGTCGGAATCGTCACCGTCATAGATAAAGAATCCATGGTTTGGCGAACCGATCATATCGAAGTTGAGATATAGAGCGACATCCTCGCGATCCTCTTCTGACAAATTAGCGACGTAATATTCAGAGCCAAGCAGCCCTGATTCTTCGGCACCCCACCAAGCGAAACGGACTTTGTTTTTAACCTTGGCCTTTCCCATCTGCTCGGCCACTTCTAAGATCGCAGCGCTGCCTGAACCGTTATCTTGTATGCCTGCTCCAGCATTGACAGAGTCCAAGTGAGCACCCGCCATAACGACATCTTGCTTCTTACTCTTTTTACTTTTTTTGCTTTTCTTTTTACCATCCATTGACTCAGCTAGCACGTTAAAGGTGGTCGCTTCACCTCGAAAGGTTTCAGTTTTGAGGCGCAGGGTGAGGCCTGGGGTGAGAGCAACTAACTGTGCTCCGATTTCCTGGGTTACCGCTGTGACGCTGATATCGAGTGCGAAAGTTCCGCCGAGCGTGCCGTTGAGCACACCTTCTCGGTTGTTGTAAATAACGACACCAGCGGCGTTAACCGCTTTGGCGTTGACTGCCTTTTGAGCGAAAGTACAAGCACCCCGACTGATTAGCGCGATGAAGCCCTTTGGAAATCCATCAAAATCAGTTGCGTTGCAGCCCTCAAGACCTTCGCCCGGCAGCGTGCTGACCAATGCAGTGACGTCGCCGCTTCCCGAATAAGACATCATTCGATTAGGAACAGAGGTAGGTGTTTCGCCAGAAATATTCTCGAGAACAGTGGGTGAAAGCGTGATAAAGGTCTGGAAACCAAAGGGTTGTATGTTGACGTTGTAGCCGGCATCTTGCAGGCGATCTCTGACATAAAAAACAGATTCGTCATAACCCGGAGTTCCCGAGGTGCGGATCCCATTGTTATTGTCCGCAATTTTTTGCAAAGCGGCTTGATGCGCGCGCGCGCCTTCGACAGTGACGCATTCTAAAAATTTCTGTTGATCTTTCTTCTTGCCTTTATGTTTGTGCGAGTCGCAAGACTTGTGCTTTTGGTCAGCAAACGCGCCCGGCGAGACCGCTAGACCGAGCGTTAATAGGAAAAGAGTAATATATGTACGTAGTGATAACACGGCAGAACCCCCTGAGGTTTGATTATGATTTTTATTCAAGTTGTTTGATCGGATCACGCTGATCGGG
>CBDTWQ010000522.1:0-1966 GCA_965364115.1 uncultured Gammaproteobacteria bacterium
CCTCAGCGCAATGGGGCATCAACACCACGCAATTCGAAGCCGTTCATCCGAAACGTTTCAATCGAACAACGCCGCTGCTTGATATGGGCTGACCGGCAATAACAACAAATGGAGAAACCTAGTCTTATTTCAGAGGCTACGGGCATTTATCACTCCGATTAGCGACATTTCTTGAATCCGACGACTTTTGCTCAAGTTTCGTTGAATAAAACATCAAAACCTCACAATAATTTAATCTACGAAGACCATTATCAATTGTCTATTTAGAAGTGGGTGTCCTTGTTAGAAGAAGGTGAGCAATAGAATTTTTTGGATTGTGAGCTGGGTGGCAATTCAAACGATGCTGAGATGACCTAGCTATAGTAAACTTCGACGATGATTGAACTAGGTAAAATGAATCGCTTAAAAGTGAGCAAGCGCCGCGACATCGGGTTATTCCTGGACGGTGGAAGTTATGGACAAATATTGCTCCCGCGTCGATATGTGCCTGATGAAGTGTCGATCGGCGATCAACTTGATGTATTTCTTTACACCGATAGCGAAGATCGATTGATTGCTACCACACTAACCCCCAAAGCTTGTGCCGGAGAATGTGCTTATCTAAAAGTGGTTAGCGTCACTCGAATCGGGGCCTTTTTAGACTGGGGCCTACCCAAAGATTTGTTTGTGCCGTTTAGCGAACAACAAAAAGCCCTTCAACAGGGCTACTCATATGCGGTTTTTATCTATGTCGATGAGTCGAGTGAGCGCCTTGTTGCGTCAACCCGCCTAGAAAAGCATTTGTCGTTGGATGGCCATCAGTTGGAATCCGGGCAAGCGGTTGAAGCAATGATCTATGGCAAGAGTGACCTTGGTTATAAGGCAATTCTCAATCACAGTTATATTGGTCAGTTTTTTGAAAACGAAACCTTTCGTCCCCTGCATTACGGTGAAAGACTATCGTGTTACATCAAATCGGTGCGCAAAGATGGGAAAATTGACCTGACCTTGCAAGCCACATCGGCCGTCGCGAAGCCCGAAAAACTGAATCAAGCCATCCTAAGTCACTTGCAAGCCAACGACGGGGTTTCCACCCTGACCGACAGCAGCCCACCAGACCTTATCTATCAGGCTTTTGGGGTTAGCAAGACAAGCTACAAACGGGCTTTAGGTCAGTTGTATAAGCAACGAATTATTCTGATCGAAAAACACCAAATTAGCCTAATCTAAGTGCCATTCGTGTCATCCACGAACCATTTCCAATATCTAGTTTAACCGAGGCCCTGTCGCAGGTTTAGTTACCGGTTAAAGCTCGATTGATTCAAGGCGAAAAAAGCCTAGCGACCCACGCAACGCCGAAGCCGTTAGGTTTCCTCGTTCGCTGTCACGTTTAGCGAACCCGGATAGCGTTTCTCGAGACCTTGATACACCGCGTCGCGGAAATTTTGATCGGTGCTATCGAGTTGATCAAGCAGTTCCGCAAGGTGTTCGTTGTCTTCTTGTCCATTCCAAACTTTCAGATAACTGCCATCTTGATAGCCATGGTCTTGGCGAAAAAAGTTGAGCACGTTCTTACCTATATACATCCGATAAAGGTGATCAAAATCTAATTCGACCAGCCGCATGATGTTAGCAAAATCGTTAAAACACATCGATTTCTGTTCAATCGTCGTCGCCGCCATAGACTCGATGGCGGCTCTGAGATCATTGTTGTGGGTTGGTGCTGAGAGTTCTGTTTCAATTCTAGTCGCCACCGCATCGACGTTAGCCTCGCGCAGCAGATAGTCGCTCATCGCGAAATGCATAATATCGACTAGTTCAAGCTGCACCTGTGGCAGGTCGGGCGATTGATGCTTCCACCATTTCCAGCCATAGTGATCGAGCATTTCCGCACACTCGGTCCAGATCGCTCGATACCAAGGATTGTCTGCCTCACGCCAGTTTGGATTGACACGCGCGTTCATCGCATCCTGCATTTGCAGCATGA
>CBDTWQ010000523.1:0-1952 GCA_965364115.1 uncultured Gammaproteobacteria bacterium
CTGTTGAGTTCGAAGTTGGCCAGGGTCAGAAAGGTCCATGTGCAAATAAAGTTGTCGCCGTATAAGCTGCAACACGTAACAAGTAAAGCAACCGGGCGGCTTCGCCGCCGGTTCTTTTAGGCGTTAATGAAAGGTTCAGATGGGTCGCTATGCGGCTCTGATGAATAAGATTAAAGAGACTGTTTTCCCGCCTCTACTTCGACTGAATCCTAGTTTAATTTGGCATGTCTAATCTCGCCTGTCTAATTTGGCGTGTATAATTTGGACAATCCCCGTTATGTCAGGATAGTCGTGTGAGTTTGACCCAAAATACCTGACTGAGGCAAACAGGCCTCAATCCTCCTCTAATTGAGTAGAACGCTATCAGCTCCGTGTTTGCGTTTTTGGTTTTTGTGCGACGAATATCGTATGACGGCTGCCCTTGCCTGGACGGGCCCTTACTGTTCGCAACTGAACACTAAAACCGGCTTTTTTAATCCGCTTAGTGAATGCCTGGTCTGCCCTGGTCGACCAGATTGTGGCGATACCCTCGGGCTGGAGTTTTTCGTGTATGCGCTTCAAACCCGCTAGTGTGTATAGCCATTCGTTATCGGAGTGAGTCATCGGTTCGGGGCCATTATCAACATCCAGCAGAATCGCATCATATTTACCTGTTCGCTGTTTTAATAGACCAGTCACATCGCCCAAATGTATTTGAGTGCGGCCATCCTCTATAGGTCGCCCCGCACAAAGCCCCAGAGGGCCTCGATTCCATTCCACGACAGCAGGAACCAGTTCTGCGACGATCACCTCGGCCGACACCCCAACGGCTTTGAGCGCCGCCGCTAAAGTGAAGCCCATCCCAAGGCCACCGACCAGTATCCGAGCATTAGCAAACCCAGCTAAACGAGCACAGGCGAATTCCGCCAGCGCATCTTCGGAGTGATGCATGCGGCTATTCATCAGATCACCAGGTTGGCCGGAAATACGAATAGCGAAATTGTCATCGCACTGCGACAAGACAAGCTCGGTATCACTACCAGGAATAATGCTGGTCTCGATCGTTATCCAGCGATCCATGGGGCTCGTAAAAGTAGCTCAATTTTCACAAACCAGACAATATCACGGATCAGAATGAGAAATGGACACACATTTCAATATACCTGAGCTAACAACCCAACAAAAATCAAGCAGCACCAATACTAAAAACGTCCATCTGACTGTCTAGATATTCGCCATAGATCCCTGCAAACTCATCATCTTGTGATCTTTAGTTTAGATGATGTGAGCTGCCGATATTGAGATCAATTCGCGGTCGAGACGGAAGAAAGTAATCATCCATTAGAATTTGATAAGGAATCAAAATAGTGTGCGCTCTTAACCCTCGCCGCGACATTCTGGCGCGCAGAAAAAAACACATTTAATACTCAAAAAAATCCAAATGAACTATAGCTCGAGCAGGCCTCGTTAAAAGAGACGCTCGAAGATCTTTAGGTGAGTGACCATCATCGACCAGCAGCGGACATCGGTTAGAATCAGGCGATCAAAAATTATTTTGAAACCAGATCATTTTCAACTTGATTGATGTAGTTGCCATAACCTAGCTCTTCCATTTCATCTCTATGAACAAATCGCAATGAGGCGGAGTTAATGCAGTAGCGCAAGCCACCTCGATCTTCTGGTCCATCAGGAAAAACGTGACCGAGATGGCTATCACCATGAATTGAACGCACTTCAGTGCGAATCATGCCGTGCTCTGTATCCCTCAATTCACTAATATATGTGTCATCGATGGGCTTGCTAAAACTAGGCCAACCACAACCTGATTCATACTTTTCAGAGGACGCGAACAACGGCTCACCCGAAACGACGTCCACATAGATGCCCGGTTCGTAGTTGCCTAAATACTCTCCGCTACCGGGCAGTTCTGTACCATTTTCCTGAGTCACCCGATATTGCTCAGCCGTTAGCGA
>CBDTWQ010000524.1:0-1943 GCA_965364115.1 uncultured Gammaproteobacteria bacterium
ATATAGTCTTGTTCAATCAAGCGCGGCCAAGTTCGTGAGTCAACCCCGATGGTTTTCAAATTACCTACCAGCTTAATCAGCTCTGGGTTCGTGCCGAGCTGCAATAGATTGGTGCGATCATCGTCGACGCGCGTATAAATCGCCGAGAAATAACCGAGGGTTCGGCCTAGCAACCGGCGAACGAAGGGTCCGGTTTTGAGTGATTTCTTCGATAATCGAGCATTTATTTGTAGCAGTTTAATCTCGTGACAGCGGGCTTGATAAAGCAGTTCAGGCCAGAGTTCAGTTTCCATCACCATTCCCAGCTTGATTTGATGCAAGCGAAAGAAACGTCGGCAATGCCAGTAAAAGTCGAACGGGATCACGCTGGCGTCGACTTGTTCGCCAAAATTCTGCCGAATGGTGCGCAAGCCCGTCGCAGTAAAACTAGTGAACAGGATGTTCTCACCGCGGGCGATTAATGATGAAACAAGCGGCGTTACCGCATTCACTTCGCCGACCGAAGAGGCGTGAACCCAAAGTTTGGTTTTCTCGCCAGCGCGGTTGTTACCGAGGATGCGTAATCGAAGGTAATCGCTGACGCCATGTTTCAAGCTGTGCTTGATTCCGTGGGCGATCCAGAACAGCAACAGGATGAATGACAAGAGCCGATAGCGCAGGCCGGGCGAGCGGAGTTTTACCTTTTTACTCATGCATAATATGACTCATGCATAAAAGGGCGCTTCACCCGGCGGACGAGTTTTAAAGCGTTGGTGTATCCACATGTAATTTTCTGGAAACTGGCGCACATCATTTTCGATCGAGGCATTGATCGCACAGGCGTCCACATAGTCGTCGTCGCTCGGAAAATTCTTCAATGGCGGGCCGATCTTGAGAATGTAGCCTGAGCCATCCTCTTTGCGTCTCGGATAATAAGGCAGCATGGCAGCGCCCGAAGACCGCGCGAGCCGAGAACTGGCGGTTATAGTCGCGGTTTTGATTCCCATAAATGGCGCAAATACGTTTCGCTCGCGACTAAAATCTTGGTCAGGCGCGTACCAAGTTGGAACGCGCTGTTTGAGGCCTTTGATCAGTTGCCGAGTGTTCTTGCGTGAAATTGTATTGACGAAATAGCGGTTGCGGCGAGAGAAAAGATAACTGTCGAACAAGGCATTGCTTTGGGTGCGATACATCACTTGCAGTGGCAGATGCAGTGCGAGCAATCGCGCACCAATTTCAAGACTGGTGAAATGCCCGGTGAGTAATATTGCCCCGCGACCCTCCGCCAGCACTTTATCCAAATGTTCTCGGCCCTCAATCTCAACCAACTTCTCAAGTTTATCCGCTGGCCACCACCAACAAAGCGCCATTTCGATCAATGAGATACCGACATTTTGATAGCAAGCGCGTTTGATTTGATTGCGTTTCGCTAGGTCTAAATTGGGTAAGCACCGCGCAAGATTGGTGTCGACCACCATTTTGCGTTTGCCACTAACGAAATAAATGAGTCGGCCGATCTGTCGACCGAAGCTTAGTTGTAATCGAAAAGGTAGCAGCGAGATCAGTCGCAACAAACCAAATATGGCCCACATCGGCCAATATTTGAGGGCAAGGTAGTCGCTAGCTTTAAATTCAACCGAGAACAGCTTGGCCATTGAACTAGTGACGGACGAGCCAGCGATTGATCTCTAGCAAATGGTTGTCGTTGAGAACCCCCGAGGCTTGGCGCAAAATTAGGGTATTGATCAGATAATCGTAACGCGAGCTTGAGTAGTCTCGCCGCGCGCGATAGGTTTCGCGTAGAGAAATCAAAACGTCTACCGAGGTTCGTGTGCCCACATCAAACCCTGCCTGTGTTGCTTGTAAGGCGATATTGCTGGAATCCAGTGCTTGTTTGAGAGCCTTCACTTGACTGATTCCTGAGACCACATCGAGAAAGGCGATTCGAGTTTGCTGCGCGGTTA
>CBDTWQ010000525.1:0-1936 GCA_965364115.1 uncultured Gammaproteobacteria bacterium
TTCCGTGAAAAACTGATTGAAACAGCCCTCGAGCAAGACGATGAGTTGTTAATGACCTATCTAGACGGCGAAGAGCCGGCGATGGATGAAATTAAGCGCTGTGTTCGCAAAGGCACCATCGCGCTCGACTTCTTTCCCACTTACTGTGGTTCGGCCTTCAAAAATAAGGGTATTCAATTAATTTTGAATGCGGTAGTCGACTATCTGCCGAACCCAACCGAAGTAAAGCCTCAGCCCGAGGTTGACCTAGAAGGTAATGAAACTGGCACTGTGGCAACAGTCGATCCGGATGGTCCGTTGCGCGCATTGGCATTCAAAATCATGGATGATCGTTTTGGTGCATTGACCTTTACACGCGTCTATTCGGGCAGAATGTCGAAAGGCGACACCGTGCTTAACACTTTCACCGGTAAGACCGAGCGCGTCGGCCGTATTGTTGAGATGCATGCAGACGATCGAATTGAACTTGATAAAGCTGAAGCCGGCGACATTGTTGCTTTGGTTGGTCTTAAGAATGTCCAAACGGGGCACACCCTTGCCGACCCGAAGAATCCCGCAACGCTTGAGCCAATGGTTTTTCCAGACCCGGTTATCTCGGTTGCCATCAAGCCTAGAGATCAGGCTGCCTCAGAAAAAATGGGTATCGCGATTGGCAAAATGGTGAAAGAGGATCCGTCTTTCTACGTTGAGACTGACGAAGAGAGTGGCGAAACCATCATTAAAGGAATGGGTGAGCTTCACCTCGATATTAAGGTCGATATTCTGCGACGCACTCATATGGTTGACGTCTCAGTCGGCAAGCCGCAGGTCGCTTATCGAGAGACGATTACGGAAACGATTGACGATAGTTACACGCATAAGAAGCAAACCGGTGGTTCAGGTCAGTTCGGTAAGATCGACTACACGGTTGAACCTGGCGAAACCGGCAGCGGCTATCAGTTTGAATCAAAAGTGACCGGCGGTAATGTGCCGCGTGAATTCTGGCCAGCGATCCAGAAAGGTTTCGGCGTCTGTATGGCGGAAGGCGTGTTGGCAGGTTTCCCATTACTCGATGTGAAAATAACTTTGACCGACGGCGCATATCACGCAGTAGACTCGTCGGCAGTCGCATTTGAAATTGCGGCTCGAGGGGCTTATCGCCAGACGATCCCGAAGGCGACTCCGCAGTTGATGGAGCCGATCATGAAAGTTGACGTGTTTGTTCCTGAAGACCATGTGGGCGACGTGATTGGTGATTTGAATCGGCGTCGTGGCATGATCAAGGCGCAAGAGGCCGCGTCAGCGGGCGTTAGGGTTAAAGCGAGCGTACCGCTGTCAGAAATGTTTGGCTATATCGGCGATCTGCGCACTATGACATCGGGTCGTGGTCAGTTTTCGATGGAGTTTGAACATTACATGCCTTGCCCGCGCAATGTGGCTGAAGAAGTCATTAAAGAGGTTAAAGAGCGGCGTGCTGCAAAAAATTAATTGGTAAAGTTTTGGCGGTAATATCATCGCTTCAGAGTGACTTCGACCCAATTAGGCTGTTTTTCTCTAAGCTATTGATTATTTTGGTTGAATGGTGGTTAACCGCTATTGACATGATTGTGGGGCGTGTAGAGAATACGCTCCTTGCTGGAGGGGTTCCCGAGCGGTCAAAGGGGGCAGACTGTAAATCTGCTGGCTCAGCCTTCGGTGGTTCGAATCCACCTCCCTCCACCACCTTGATTCAAGGGGAAAGAGGCGGCATGACTAAATTCACTTTAGCGATTTAGTCATGCTGCCCCAGTAACGCGTGTTTGCGGGTGTCGTATAGTGGCTTTTACCTCAGCCTTCCAAGCTGATGACGCGGGTTCGATTCCCGCCACCCGCTCCAAACGTGGAGCGAAGAGAGTTAATGCTCATATAGCTCAGGTGGTAGAGCACTCCCTTGGTAAGGGAGAGGTCACTGGTTCGA
>CBDTWQ010000526.1:0-1930 GCA_965364115.1 uncultured Gammaproteobacteria bacterium
TTGTGGCTATCGGTAAACCCTGCAATTTCAACTGAGAGATTGGGCCGGCTTTTCATCAGCTTGCTAAATTTATCGAGCAATCTGCGTGTTCCGAGGGTCAATCTGTGAGCATCTTTACCAAAGTACACAAGCACTGGTAACTCACTAGCGACGGCAGCTGATGGTGTCGGATCAGGCTGAGTGGCTTGTGCGACGCGAATGGCTTTTTTCGGTGGCTTGCCGAAGTAACGGCCGATAGAAATCCCAGCATAAGAGGCGTCGCGGTCATACCAATCGATTTCGCTTCGAAGATACCACTGACTGTGTTTGAAGTCGTATTTGAGCCCCGCGCTGAAAGCGAGCTGGGCGGAGGTTTGGGCTGCGAACGGCAAAGGACCGCCGGTCGAGTCGTTTGCGATGATCGAGAGGCCTAGTTTAACGAAGGGTTTAAAGCTTTTACTCTTGCGCCATTGGTAACCGGCAAGCAGTGACGGCACCCGATAAGTGATGCCGGCATCGGGAAAAGCGGCCGCAATTACGGGGTCAAGGTTGGTAATACCGGCCGTGCCGAGATCGGCATATTTGAATTCCACAAACCAGTTGGGTGTGAACTGATGCCCCACCATGAAGTCGATAGTGCTGTCACTGTCCTCGTTTTCATCCAAGAAAAAGTTGTTGGTTTGACCTTCGGGGGCCACGTGCGATAGCCCGATGCCCATGCCACCGTACCAACATCCAGGATAATCTGAATAATCAGGATTGATCGTCAGATCGTAACCACACACTTCTCGAGCTTGAAGTTCGTTGGGAACCAATAAAAATAACAGCTGCACCACCATTAAAGTGCTGAGAACAATGCGTGCACCAGTTTGGCGGCGCGGCAAACACCAGGTGGTTCTGATTAACCGTGCAAGCCAAAGCTGGTCCGTGCCGCCGATGGTCATGATAGTTTGCAAGCCAACCGCACTACTGAGGCCATCAAGCACTTTTTTGCCGTTGAAATCGTTGGTGCCTGAGCGAATATTGGAGATTAGATTGTTGTCGCTCGGGGTTAGATTAGGGTTTGAATTGCGATTGCGATTGCTGACGGCAACGGCGGATTGTGTTTTTGACGCCTGAATAGGTGCAGCATAGCCAATCTGGTTTTTAGCCCAGGCACTCAAACGCGGACTTTCACCCAGCCACAGCAAAAAGCCGGCGTTAGGCTCACCGAGCGGATTTTCGGCCATTGACAGTTGGGGCAATACCTTATCGGCTACTAGTCTCAACAAACCCCAAACTGTCTTGCCTGCGAATTGAAATAAGTTCATAGCTTCATTTGCAGTAATAATGGTTTACAAAAATACAATCGGGTAAAACATTTATCAAAATCGTTGCAACTAATGATGCGAATTTCCAAAGATAATATTGCATCTCAAACATCGACAAAAGTTAAAGTGTCAAAAAAACCAACTTATTATTTCTTGGTTTAACGTTTAGCCGCAAGTCGTTGCTTATCAAAGGTTTAATTATTGGCTCAGTTTAAAGTGTAGTCGAATACTCTAATTTATCGATTGTTATATAGATAGGTGTAAATTGGGTTTCGAGCGGTTTTCGAAATTGTATTGGAAGTGCAGCTGAAACCCGATTTCCATGCCACCAAAGTAACAGCCAAGAAGGTCTGAATGATCAGGATTGATCGTCAGATCGTAACTGCACTTTTCCCGAGCTTGGAGCTCATTGGGCACCAAAAAACGACAGCATCATGATCATCGAAGTGCCGAGAGCCATACGCGCACCGGGTTGACGGCGCAGCAACCACAAGCCTCCCATGAACAGCACAAACCAAAGCCCGGCCGCGCCGCCACCGGTCACAGCAGTTTGTAAGCTACCCAAGTTTTCGAGGCGATCAGGAATGCTATTGCCGTTGAGATCGTTGGTGCCTTCAAGGACATCAGAGATGCCATCGTTG
>CBDTWQ010000527.1:0-1920 GCA_965364115.1 uncultured Gammaproteobacteria bacterium
AACCTTGCTGGTGATGCTATTCAGCATGTTTGTGCCCTTCGCGATGATGGTGATATTAAGTTTCTGGACTCAGACGGGCTACGATTTCGAGTTTGACACCAGTTTCTCCCTGAATAACTACAGCAAGGTTACCGGCAATGCGGTTTATCACCAATTGATGCTGCGATCGCTCTGGATTTCAGCTACTTGCACCTTTGCCACCATCATTATCTGTTACCCGATGGCTTATTATGTGGCGTTTCACGTGCATCGGCGCAAGGCTGCTTGGATCATTCTGATGACTTTGCCGTTTTGGACCAGTTACCTGCTGCGTGTTTTTACCTGGAAGGTCATTTTGGGCTATAACGGTGCGATCAATTCAGGCCTTATCTGGCTCGGTGTGATCGACGCGCCGTTGGAATTTTTGCTGTATAACCCGACCGCAGTTGTGATCACTTTGACCCATGCTTGGGCTGCTTTCGCGCTGCTACCGATTTATGTTTCGCTGGAGAAAATTGATCGCTCGCTGCTGGAAGCCGCAACTGATTTAGGTGATGGTCCGATGGCACGCTTTTTTCGGGTCACCTTGCCGCTCTCATTGCCGGGGGTAATTGCCGCCACCGTGTTGATCTTCGTGCCGACGGTGGGAGATTACGTTACTCCTGCCCTAGTGGGTGGCCCTAACGGTCTGATGCTGGCCAACCTGATTCAGGCTCATTTTGGGGTGATTAATAACTGGCCTGGTGGTTCTGCGCTGTCAATCTTGATGATGATCGTGATCGGTGTCATCACCCTGAGCTATATCGGCATAACCCGCCTTGCGATGCGGAATATTCCGTGAAGAAAGAAACCTCATATATCGAGCGCCCTAATCGGCCACTGGCGGTATATGCAGTCATGTTTCTAGCATTCCTCTACATTCCCGTGCTGTTGTTGCCATTGTTCTCGTTTAACGAATCGATCTATGTGGCGTTCCCGATCAAGGGTTGGACTTTGCAATGGTACCGCGACATGTTCAACAACGAACCAATGTTTGCCGCGTTGATGAACAGCGTAAGGGTGGGTGCTGTGACCTCCATTTTAGCCACTCTTCTGGGAATTTTTGGCGCTAAAGCGGTCTCTCGCTATCGCATCCCGGGCAAAGGGCCAGTGATTGCGCTTATCATGGCGCCGTTGATTATTCCTGGGGTGATTTTGGGTGTTGCCTTGCTGATATTGCTGAATCGAATCGGAGTGACGATGTCACTCCTTACCGTCACGCTGGGGCACATTCTAGTCTGCGTCCCCTTTGCGATGGCCACTTTAATGTCACGCTTCGAAGGCTTTGACCAATCGATGGAAGAGGCCTCGGCTGATCTTGGAGAGAATGGTTGGTGGACTTTCTGGCGAGTCACCTTACCCATGGTTGCGCCCGGCATTCTGGCCAGTTTTCTGCTGTGTTTTACGATTTCTTTCGACGAGTTTATTCTCGCATTTTTTCTCGGCGGCAATGACCCGACCTTGCCACTGTATATGTGGGCACAATTGCGTTTCCCCAACCGCTTGCCCAATGTTCTTGCCATGGGAGCTTGTATTCTCGTGGTCTCTTTTGTTGTCGTCTTCGTTTCGCAATGGCTTGTGCGAAATGAAGACGCCTAACTTCGTCTACTGAGCCTACTTTCATGAGTAATAGCACAACCCTGATCAGTATCGACCATGTCAGCAAACACTTTGGCAAAGTGATCGCAGTGGATAAGGTCAGTATCGATATTGCCGGAGGTGAGTTTTTTTCGTTGTTAGGGCCTTCTGGTTGCGGCAAGACGACTTTATTACGCATGCTGGCCGGGTTTGAATCTCCTACTTCGGGTGAAATGTATATCGATGGTAGACCAATGTCTGAGATTCCACCGCATCAGCGCCCAACCAATATGGTGTTTCAGAACTACGCGATATTTCCGCATC
>CBDTWQ010000528.1:0-1912 GCA_965364115.1 uncultured Gammaproteobacteria bacterium
AAAAGAACAATGACCAAACTATCCACGGAACAATCATGGCCATATCTTTTTCGCCGGCTCCGAAATCGATATAACCGTATACGATGAATTGAAATATCAGTGGGGTCAGGCCAAGAGGCAGCAATGCCAATAGTACTTGCTGATAAATCTTCATGGATATTCGTTATGGGGTAGGGTTTTGGGACAGTATACCTATTTAACAAATAGGTATACTGTCCCACAATCGTCAAAAGTTTGGTATTGCGAAATCATGACGACGACCTGTTTTTGGGTGAAAGTCTCGATGAACTGCACGCTAGTGCGATGATGCGCTAAATGATAGAGGTCTATCTGGCCTAAAAGCGGATGAATTGCGTGGCTACTCTGCGATTAGAAATTAAAACTGCTCGTGGATAGCGCGATTTGGATGCTGTTTCTTTGATAAATTCCGAGCTTAGGTGTTGCGTCGATATTGGCCACCGACTTCAAACAACGCATCGGTAATTTCGCCGAGCGAGCAATGATGAACGGCCTGAACCAATTCGACAAAAACATTTTGATTGTTTATCGCCGCTTGTTTTACCGCATGGATGGCGTCGGCACGGGCATCTTGATGCTTGGCTTTGAACGTTTGCAGTCTTTCAATCTGACTTTGTTTCTCCGAATCGGTTGAGCGCGCTAGCTCGATTTCGAAGGTCTCCTGCCCGTTAGGATTAAGGAATGTATTGACGCCTATGATGGGTAGCGAGCCGTCATGTTTGCGATGTTCGTAGAGCATTGATTCATCCTGGATGCGGCCGCGCTGATAACCGGTCTCCATCGCCCCTAACACGCCACCGCGTTCAGAGATGCGGTCGAATTCTTTTAACACGGCGGTTTCAACCAAGTCGGTTAGTTCATCGATTATGAAGGCACCTTGATTCGAGTTTTGATTCTTCGCCAGCCCCCATTCCTGATTAATAATCAATTGAATCGCCAACGCGCGCCTCACCGAGTCGCCGGTCGGAGTGGTGATCGCCTCGTCAAAGGCATTGGTGTGCAGACTGTTGCAATTATCATAAATCGCAATTAATGCTTGCAAGGTGGTGCGGATGTCGTTGAAGTCCATCTCTTGAGCGTGCAGCGAGCGGCCCGAGGTTTGAATGTGATATTTGAGCTTTTGGCTGCGCTCATTAGCGCCATAACGGTCACGCATAGCAATCGCCCAGATGCGCCGCGCGACTCGACCTATTACGGTGTATTCAGGGTCCATGCCGTTGCTGAAAAAGAACGAGAGATTCGGCGCGAAGTCATCGATCAGCATGCCACGAGCGAGATAGGCCTCGACGAAGGTGAATCCATTGGCGAGGGTAAAAGCCAATTGTGAAATCGGGTTGGCTCCCGCTTCGGCGATGTGATAGCCGGAGATCGACACCGAGTAAAAATTGCGAATCCGATGATCGACGAAATATTGCTGGATATCGCCCATCATTTTCAAAGCAAACTCGGTGGAAAAGATGCAGGTGTTTTGCCCTTGATCTTCTTTAAGTATGTCGGCTTGCACGGTGCCGCGAATGTTTTCCAATGCCCAATCGCTGATTTCGCTGGTCTCTTTTGGATTGGCTTTGCGTTTGTTTTCAGTCTCAAACTTGTCGAGTTGCTGCTGAATTGCGGTGTTTAAATACATCGCTAAAATAATCGGTGCGGGCCCATTGATCGTCATAGAAACCGAAGTCGATGGATCGCATAGATCGAAGCCATCGTAGAGCGCTCGCATGTCGTCAAGCGTTGCAATCGATACGCCTGAATTGCCAACCTTGCCGTAAATGTCGGGCCGCTCAGCCGGGTCGAAGCCGTAGAGTGTGACTGAATCGAAAGCAGTGGAGAGGCGTTTGGCTGGCGAATGCTGCGACAATTGTTTGAACCTTCGATTGGTGCGATGAGCATCGCCTTC
>CBDTWQ010000529.1:0-1910 GCA_965364115.1 uncultured Gammaproteobacteria bacterium
AATCAAACATCAAACAGGCAACTGAATTATTGCAAACTAAGGGGCAAATAATTGGTCGCCAATTAGCAGGGGCCTCGGAGTTCAACCTATTTACCGGCAATGACGGTCAGATCCTATATCTACTCGATCAGTCGGTGGATACCAACGATATCGTCCATGCTGCGGTCTATGATCAGCAGGGCCAGCTCATCGCTGAATCAGTTTCAAAAGATTTTAACGAGGCGAATAGAATCGAATATTTTTTCTTTCGCCAGCCAATTTTATCTGAAAGCATCCAATTTTCAGACGTATTTACGCCTGACTCAGCAGATGATCGACAAACCAATGATTTGGGTTGGGTGCAGCTTTATATCTCAAAACACAAACTGCAAGAAACCACACAAGAGATTATCGCTAATTCGGTTTTCTTCTTCATTATCGTACTGTTGATGGCAGTGATCTTAACCATCATCATTAGCAAGCGTATTACTCGACCTATCTCCCGATTAATCGAACATTTGAAATCGGTTGAAACAGGTGACTTGGGCAGAACCATCGAATCGGTCGAATCGAGCGAAATCGGCGCGCTACAAACTGGCTTTAATCAAATGACTCAAGCACTGCTGGCTAACAGGCAATATCTCAATCAACGAATCGAGCAAGCCACGCAACAATTAAACGAAGCGATTAGCGAACTCGAAACGAAAAATGGCGAACTTGGGGTAGCTCGAGATCAAGCGCAAAAAGCGAATAATACCAAGTCAGAGTTTCTCGCCAATATGAGTCACGAAATTCGAACACCAATCAACGGTATTAAGGGTTTCATCAACCTTCTGAATCAATCAAAACTAGACCAGTCGCAACAGCGTTATGTTGAAATCATCCTTAAATCAACGATCGATCTAACCAGCATCATCAATGAAATACTGGATTTTTCAAAAATTGAATCCGGTAAATTGACGATCGTAAACGAGCGCTTTGATCTTCACGACGTGATCGAACAAACCCGAGACATTTTGTTTATCAACATTCTGACGAAACCAGTTGATCTGAATCTGATTATTTTCAGCGATACCCCGAAATGGGTGATCGGAGACAAATTGAGGCTTAAACAGATTCTTTTAAATTTAATGGGTAACGCAATCAAGTTCACCGATCAAGGTCAGGTAGTGATTACCGTCGCGCTCGATGAAACTGAAGACGATGAGATCAAGCTCAAGATAACGATTGAGGATAGTGGCATCGGTATTTCAGAGCATGATCAGCACCAATTATTCCAAGCATTCAGTCAGATTGAGAGCTCGGATAACCGACGTTTTGCAGGCACTGGGCTTGGGCTAGTGATTAGTCAAAATTTAGCCCACTTGATGGATGGTGATATCAGCCTTGAGTCAACCCTTGGTGAAGGATCCCGTTTTGAGGTGAGACTTCCCTTTCAGTCGTCCGACGACCTTCTTCTCGAACCCGTAACTAATCCCCTTTCCGCAAAAATAGTCTCTGCTACACCAAAAGGTTTGATGGAAGTTCGCAGTCTTTTTGATCGTGCTGGTGTTTTGACTGAAGCAGAACTAGTCGACCAGGCAGAAAGAAAAGCGGCTTTTGGCGACAATCTTCTTTCTGAAATCGGCGAATACGACCTCTTGGTTTTCGATCTACGCCATCTGGATCTAAACTTCAAGGAATGGTTACCTGCGAGTATTCCCCAATCTGTTCGCATCATCTTAATGCACTATGAAGACTCAATTGATTTGGCACCAGGGTTTGACGACTATCAGTTCATCTCTGTCATAAACACTGGTCAGAGCTTGTCTAACTTATTAACCCCCGCTGAGGCTACATTACCGCCTAGCCTAATATTCGAAAACGACCCCGCACCACTGTCGCAAAAACAGGTGCTGTTGGTTGATGACAATCAGATCAATCTCAAACTC
>CBDTWQ010000530.1:0-1909 GCA_965364115.1 uncultured Gammaproteobacteria bacterium
CAGGGTGCTTTCCAGTCGGGCACTGATCTGATTGAGGTTGCCTTGCAGTAGCGCTTGCGAAGACTCGGTGGCGTCAGCCATGTTGACGATGCCTATCGAGGTTTTGATCGACTGCAAAATGTTTTTGATGTCGTGGGTCAGGCGCGCGCCAGTATGATGGATGGTCGCGAAGTGCTCCTGCGCGCGCACTTTTTCTTGGTTTAATTTAGCCAAATAAAACTGGTAAGCCATTCGGGTTAGCAGCAGCGTGTGTTGAGTCAAAGCTTCGCTGGGACTAGCCTTGAAGGTCAGAATAACCAACACTTTGTCGCCAAGCTGGTGTTCGATCTGTAAACCTGACTCCTTACCAACCAACAGACTGTGGTTTTCAAACTTCCATTGGATCGCCATTAACCATTCGTTTTCAACTAGGTGCTCGCAAGCCGCTTCAAGAAACTCACGTGGTGTTAGGTAGCGTTCCTCGATTAGGGTGGTCAGGGTGTTGATCCAGATTTCAAAAGGCCCGCCGATACTCATGGTGTAGCGATTCCACAGCACGCCAATGCCTGAGTAACCGACATTAGGGTTCCAGAACCAACTGATGCCGAAGGTCATGGTTGCGACGATAAAAACGGTCAGCAGCAGGCCATCAACGTAATCAACCCCATAGAGCAGATTGATAACGATGCTGCCCAGCAGCACCACGAAAAGTAAAATGGCCGAGAGCAAGCCGTGCATCAAGTCTATTTGGCTTGGCTCAGGTTTGCGTTGACCTGAATTGGGCGCCAAAAAGTAAAGTAACACCGGCACCAGAATTACAGTTTGCATGTAGTCTGAAAACAGCGTGGGCAGCTCGATTTGAGAAAAAGTGTTGGGCACCAGACCGACCGTCATTTCTAAGGTGATGATGACCAGTGCTAATAAATCGAACCCACGAAACCGACGTCGGGTGAGTAAGCGGCTGCCGATTAAACCGGCCAAAATTAGGCCGATTGCAACCAGGGCTTCGTTGGCAAAGCGATAAGTAAGGAAAAGGAAAATGCTGCAAGCGAGTATGGTCGGAATAACCTTGATCGTGGTGGCACGATTCCACAAAGGTTGCCACACCAAGAATAGGCCATACAATACGAGAGACAGACTAAACTGCGACAGTGGGTCATTAATCGCCCAGATCAACAAGTGATAGAGCAATAGGATTGCAGCTAGAATTTGCTGCTTGAATTGCAACACAGAAGAAAGGTTAACCAAGGTGTCTGAAGTTCGAATGCTGGCCCAAACTATATCACTGTTTCGTTACTTGATGCGCGGAATTCTGAGCCGTCGATTGCTGGCTTTGATCGGGGTTTTATTGCTGGTCGCGATCGTTGCGGCGAGCTTTATCGGTGAACTGGCGATGATCAACAGCGTCGCCATCATCGCCGCATTTATCGCTGACTTTTTGCGTTACGGCCTGACCCTTTTGATCTTGCTATTGGTGATTAGCAGCGTGTCCGAAGATTTTGAATCAAAACAATTCGAGCGCCTGTTGGCGATGCCGATCGCTCGCTGGCAATATATAGCGGCTCAAACGCTGGTGATCGTTTGCCTCTGTTTGCTCGCGATGTTACCGGTTTTCGTGGTGACAGCGATCGTCAGCAGCCCAATGCTGGCAGTCTATTGGGCCGCGGCCTTGGCGCTGGAAATGTTTCTAGTCGGGGTGATTGCGCTGCTTGCGATCATGAGTTTCGAAAAGATCACCCTAGCAGTGTTCTTTTCACTAGCGATTGTGCTGTTGGCAAAACTCTCGACCTTAATCGGTCAAATGCTCGCCGAATCGATTCATTTATCTGACGGCAGCGTGACCAGTCGCACGGTCGAATTCATTTTTTCCGCGATTCTTACGGTTCTTCCAAGCGTCTCTAGTTTCGCCGATAGCGATGCTTTTTTTGGC
>CBDTWQ010000531.1:0-1894 GCA_965364115.1 uncultured Gammaproteobacteria bacterium
AAGTTGCAGAATAAGACTTTAAAACTGTCCTAAGATCCTTATTTAGCGTTATAGTCTTATTTCTAAACACTAGCAGCCTCGATTATGGTCGCCAAAAACAAAAAATACTCAAAACCTGTTTATCTAGTCGATGGCAGTCGCACGCCTTTTATTAAAGCTCGCGGCAGACCTGGACCATTCAAGCATGCCGACCTCGGTATCTACGCGGCTCGCTCGCTGTTGACGCGGATGCCGTTTGAGCCGAATCAATTCGATGAAGTCATCATGGGCTCGACTATGCCGGGCCCAGACGAAGCTAACCTAGCCCGTGTCGTCGCACTCAGGCTCGGCTGTGGCGATCAAGTGCCGGCTTATACGGTTCAGCGTAACTGTGCGTCGGGTATGCAGGCAATCGACAATGCCGCGATGTCGATTTGTGCCGGCCGTTCAAATCTAGTTTTGGCTGGTGGTATCGAAGCCATGAGCCATGCGCCATTGCTGTTTCACCCGAAAATGGTCGCTTGGTTAGCCGATTGGTGGTCGGCGAAAACGATGGGTCGCAAGTTTAAGACGCTTCGCGCTTTCAGCCCGCGTTTACTCACCCCAGTTATTTCTTTGCTGAAAGGCCTTACTGATCCGGTGGTCGGGTTGAATATGGGGCAAACGGCCGAGCAGATAGCCTATCGATTTGGGATCAGTCGTGCGTCGATGGATGAGTTCGCGCTAACAAGTCATCAGAAATTGCACGATGCCCAGCAGAATCAACGACTGACAGAGGTTGAGCCTATCTTTGATAGCAACGGACAAGCCTTTGATTTTGATGATGGCGTGCGTGTTGATAGTAGCTTCGAAAAGCTATCACGTTTGCGACCTGCATTCGACAAGCCTTATGGCATGGTGACGCCGGGTAACAGTGCGCAAATAACCGACGGTGCAGCGGCACTGGTGTTGGCTAGTGAGGCGGCTGTCGAAAAATATGACTTACCGGTTATGGCTCAGTTAGTGTCAACTCAATGGGCTGCTTTAAGCCCAGCTGAAATGGGTTTGGGGCCGGCTCACGCGATTCCGCCTTTGCTTAAAAGCCAGCGTCTCAAGGTCGATCAGATTGACTATTGGGAGATTAACGAAGCCTTTGCTGCTCAAGTGTTAGCGGTTGTTGCAGCGCTTAATGATAAAGACTACTGTCGGCAACACTTAGGCTTAGCAGCCGCTCTCGGCGAGATTCCGTTGGAACGTTTGAACGTCGACGGAGGCGGTGTCAGCATCGGCCATCCAGTTGGTGCAAGTGGCGCCCGTATTGTGTTGCATTTGGCCAAATTACTTGAACAGAACGACGCAACCAACGGGATAGCCTCACTCTGTATCGGTGGCGGCCAAGGCGGAGCGATGTTGTTAAAAAGGAACGTTTCATGAAAAAAGTCGCCAACACAGATAGAACCAAGAAAAATGGAACGAATACAGTTGAACCTAATACCGATAGAACCAATACAGATAGAATCGGCATCGATCGTGACAGCACTGATTGGATCAGCAAGCGGGATGCCGACAACATCCTCTGGTTAACACTTGATCAACAGAACACCGATACCAACGTGCTGTCGAGTTCAGTGCTCGCTCAGCTTGCCAAATTGCTCGACGAAATTGAGAGCAATCCACCCGCAGCGGTTATATTTCGATCAGGAAAAGCCTCGGGTTTTATTGCCGGGGCCGATGTCAGTGAATTTCTTGAGATCACCGATACCGAGACGGCACTGGCGATGGTTGAGCGGGGCCAAGCGCTTTTTAGTCGAATCGAATCCCTGCCCTTTCCGACGATTGCAATGATCGAGGGGTTTTGCATGGGTGGTGGCACTGAACTGGCACTTGCCTGTGACTATCGGTTGGCCCTAGACGATGATAAGACGCGGATTGGCCT
>CBDTWQ010000532.1:0-1892 GCA_965364115.1 uncultured Gammaproteobacteria bacterium
TGAGAATAAAGTTAATATTTACGCCCGAAGGGTGCTCCATTATTGCGATCGGTTCTGGGCCCATGGGTCCAGCAATGAATTCAAAGCCAAGTTTTTCATAAAAGCCTCTGGCCTGTTCTAAATCGGCTACTCGAATTCCGATGTGATTGATTCCAACGATGTCTTTCATATTATATTCCTCATGGTTGCTTGCGTTTGACTGGCATTTTAAGGACGGAGTAGACCGTCAACACCCACTATTATTAGTAAATTTGATCCTTAAATACCGTGCAAGCGCCACAGAAAGCGAGCCGAACTGACTCTACTTACTGGCCAGCAACGAACGCACCCTGAGGCCAAACTATTCGCCTGGCCAAATGAACTCGATTCGAATTCCGCCGGGTTCATAGAAAATCATATGCTTTCTAGGGCCGGATCCGAGCCATTCGGGCATAAACTCAATCTCGACCCCGGGATGATTTTTCAGCCGCTGTGCGACATCGTTCAACTCGGCCTCCGAGCCGAGTTCGAGGGCAAAATGGTGTAGCCCGACGTTTTCTCGAAAGCGGAAGTCGCGGACTTCAAGGTTGTGATCAACCTGCCATAAGGTCAGCCTAATGCAACCATCGCTTACCGCAGATCGAGGGTAACTTTCATCACGGCCCGATTCTTTCCAACCGAGGCACTCGACGAAGAAATCAACGCTTTGATCCAGGTTTTTGACCGACAGCCCTAAATGATTAATTCCACGCGTGAGAATCATTTCCATTTCCCCTCAATTACTGGCGGTAAATCGATGAGTTTCTTCGATCACGCTGTCTTAACCGGGCATCTGCATTAGTTCTGACACTTCAAGTCTGCCACCGGTTTCGAGAAACGGGCAAGCCTTAGCCATTTCGAGGGCTGACGTCAGGGAGTCGGTCTTGATAAGCGTGAAACCAGACATGCCGCTCTCGCCACCTGGCGAGATTGAACCATCGGGATTAATCGTGGTGGTGTCCTTGAGCGGGTTGGCAGGGCTCACGGCAGCATCGCCGAGTGAGCTCAACCACTGTTTAAACTTGGCAAAATGTTGTTGCCCTTCTTCTGGCGTTGATGGCGGGTTGCCGCCGAGATAGGTGATGCAATATTGAGGCATGTTAAAATCTCCATAGTTGCCGGTCGTGCTAAAAAAATTCGTTAATCGTTAATCGCTAAGAACTAATCGCAATTGGTCATTGCAATCTGATGGCGTGAGCTTGTCGTCGAGCGGCAGAGATTGGTCGAAATTTAGCGGTCACCACAGATCTCTAGATACTGACTGATCACCGCGTCCATTCCCGCTTCGATGCTCTCCACCGTCAGCGCGTGTCCGATTGAGACTTCGAGGATACCATCGATGGTCAGAAAACTGGCCAAATTGCTGAGATCGAGATCGTGCCCGGCATTGAGCTTCAGCCCAAGTTCGCTTGCCCGCTTTGCCGCGCTGCGATATTTCGCCAAAACCTCTGGGTGATCCGCGGTGTTGAATCTAACGGCAAACTCTTCGGTATAGAGTTCAATCCGATCGGTGCCCGTGTTTGCGGCTAGTTCAATTTGGTGAATCTCAGGGTCGATGAAGATGGCTGCTCGAATTTTGCTTCGCTTTAGCCGCGCGCAGTTTTGTTTAACCTGCTCGAAGGTTTTGTCGAGGTCCCAACCGTGGTCGGAAGTGAGTTGCCCCGGGCTGTCCGGCACCAGGGTGCACTGAGTTGGCACAATCGCCTCGACCAGTTGGATGAAATCTTCAGACGGGTAACCTTCGATGTTTAATTCCATATCACCGAGACTGTCGACCAAACGACCGAGGTCGATCGCATCTTGACGGGTGATGTGACGCTCATCCTGGCGCGGATGAATCGTGATGCCACGCACTCCCAGAGCTCGATATTTCT
>CBDTWQ010000533.1:0-1879 GCA_965364115.1 uncultured Gammaproteobacteria bacterium
CCGATAACCGCGGCCAAGCCTGCGCGTCGAATCGTCGTCAAAGGTTTAAACCCAGAGCGAAAGCTGATGACTAGGAACAGAAAAACGGCCAAAGCCCAGGAACGATAAAACAAAATTTGCCAAACATTCGCCTCTTCGATGTGCCGCAAACCAAGGCCCATGGTCGACCAAAAGACACCGGCCAGCAAAACCAAAATCACACCCTTAATATAACTGATGTCGTTATGGTTGGTTGGGGCACTGCTGACTTCGGGCATGAAATTTAATCGTCACGGCTCAATTCGTTCGCCCGAGGTTAATCCAAGGGGCCTCGCTTGAAAAGCACATTTACGACACCCAGGGTCCGCCGCAAAACAATTCGATTATTGACGCTTAAACCTCGTGCCGATTAGCCCAAAGCTCCCACGCCATACGCGCACGTGCGCCGACATCTAAGAACGGCCGAGATGGAACCCGACTAGGTTTTCCCAAACTTTGCATGAAACCGATCAACTCGTTATCAACACCACAGGCCATATCGGCGGCTAAGATGCCGCCGATGGTACCCTTAGTGACACCAATTGCATTATGACAAACCGACGCAAAAACATTATCAGCAATTTCACCAAAACCCGGCGCACCGTTTTGCGAAAGGCAAACATAGCCAGTCCAGGTGTATTCCATTTCAACCATGGGCAACATTGGAAAACGCTCCCGAAATAAGCGCTGATGTTGCGCTCGAATCTTGCGCAGAAAGGCGCTAGATTCGCGCATCGATGGATTGAAGTAAATATTGTTTCGGATCAAGATTCGATAGTCGCTGGTGTATCGCATCGTCACGGAAACAAAAGCATTCGATGGGGTGACGCCCCAATTGACCTCACTACCTAGTTCGCGTCGCTCCGCCGGCGTCAAGGGGCGACTGAGTGATGCGTTAGCAGCGCACGGCAACAACCGATTTTGAAAGTAGCCAAAATGTGATGCGAATCCGTTGACGCCAATAAACAATTTGGGTGCAGTAACCAAGCCCTGCGACGTCTTCAGCTGAAACCCTTGACTGCTATCGATTGCAACCACCGGGCTATTTTCATAAAGCGTTACATTCTGCGGCAAGCTATCGGCCAAACCCCGCACCAGCGCGGCGGGGTTCAGCAATCGGCACCCCGGAGTGTAAACTGCGGCTTTGAAATGTGTGGTGCCGAGACGACGGGCGCATTCTGTCTCGTCGATCCAACTGTAGTCTTCACCCAGCGCCTCCATTTCTCGTGCGAAAGGTTCCAGAAGTTCTCCAACCCCGCGCGCTGAGCTCGCGGTTTGATATTTGCCCGGTTGACGCCAATCGCAATCGATATGGTGCTGCGCAATTTGTTTTTCATGATAGTCGATTGCGGCACGGGCCAATGCCATATAACGATGCGACCCTTCCAGTTCATCTTTGCCACCGCCGATCACATGCGGCAAATCTATCGCAAACCCTGAATTACGACCGGATGCATTCTCCCCTGCAACGTCGGCCTCCAGCAAAACCACTTTTTGATTGGGACGATTTTCGGCGAATCGCCGAGCCGCAGCAAGCCCCGCATATCCGGCACCGATCACGACCCAGTCAGCTTTGATCGAATCAGTTAGCGCAGCCTTTGTTTGACGAGACGGCAGTATTTGACTCCAGCCATTGCCGTTGTCATTTTCAGGCAAGTGAGTAATTTTCAATTCAGGCATGGCGGTCTATAGCTTTGATGGAAGAATCGAATAATCCAATAAAGCCGAATCCGATTGGCAAATCAATCGCGTACCATTTGGCAACCAAATTTTGTCGAGTGGCATCAGCTGATGAACTTCGCCATCGGCATGTAATCGGCCTGATGCAATCGGTGCCAAGTTCAGTGACTTCTTTAGCTCC
>CBDTWQ010000534.1:0-1877 GCA_965364115.1 uncultured Gammaproteobacteria bacterium
TTGGTGATTGGCGCCAGCAGCGCAATTTATTATGTGCAAAGTTCGTTATCGGAAATTGAAGAGGCTCTTCCGGTGACATTATCCAATCAGGAGCGCGATATTCGGTTGTTGGTGCAGGATATGGGCACGCTGATGCAAAACATTGAATTTGTGCGTACCGAATTCACGCCGCTTCGATTTAGACGCATTGTCACTCAAACCGACAGTCTTTCTCTTAGTTTAGAGGCAGCTCGGACCAGTTATCGGTTTAACGACCTGCTGGGCATATCTGTCATCCACGCTACCCTGAACCCTGCCATTTATGACATTAAAAACTGGTTAGCCAACGGGATCTATAATTTCGATGCGCGATCAGCGCAAACCATGGAGTTGGTCGAGCAGCGTGCTCGTGGCGCATATGATCAAGCGACGGGGCAGCTTGAAAACGTCAGTAAAACCGCGGTTAAAGTGTTGGGCGCTCAAGCACAGCGAATTCAAACCTTCAGAAATATTCTAATCGCTTTACTTGGCGTCCTCGCGTTCATGACCTTGGTCTTAGTGTTGCTTGGGTTGCGTCTGCAAAAGAGTGTGGTCGCGCTCAGCAAAAGCGAAGAACAGACACGTTTTCGAGCTAATTATGACCTGCTAACCCGGCTTCCTAACCGTGCTTATTTTGTCGAACAGTTAAACGAGGCCATTTTACGGAGTCAGCGAAACTCGTCGCTAACCGCGCTGCTCTTCATTGATCTTGACCGTTTCAAAAACGTCAACGACACGCTAGGCCACGACCTTGGCGACCAATTAATAAGGCAAGTGAGCGAAAGAATATTAAGCTCTATTCGAAAAACAGATGTCGCAGCCCGATTGGGTGGCGATGAGTTTACCGTCTTGTTGAACAACGTTAATGACCCATTGCATGCTTCGATCATTGCAAAGAACATCAATGCTCGATTGTCGGAACCATTTAATTTAGAAGGTCATGAAATCTATTCGGGTGGCAGCATTGGTATTACCATTTGCCCTGTTGACGGCGATGATTCCAACACGTTGTTGAAAAATGCTGATATGGCGATGTATGAAGCCAAAGAACTGGGCCGGAATCGTTTTCGCTTTTTTACCCCAGAAATGACTGAGCAAGCGCAGCATTATCTCGAATTAGAAAAGGACATGCGCCTGGCCTTGCAACGGGATGAATTTGAACTGCGTTTTCAGCCAATCTACCGAATAGATTTTCCAACGATGATGGGGGTCGAAGTGCTATTGCGATGGCAGCATCCGACAAAAGGCTTAACCGGGCCGGATGAATTTATTCCAGTAGCGGAGGAAACCGGGCTGATCGAAGAGATTGGGCTTTGGGTTTTGCGCCAATCTTGCCAGCAGGCGGCATTGTTCCTCGAACAAACCGTTCAGGTTGACTTTTACCTCGGAGTTAATGTTTCGATTAGACAATTTAAAGGTGGCTTTGACAAAGCTCAGGTTGCCAATATTCTAGCCGAAACGGGCTTTCCTGCGGAAAATCTGCTTTTTGAAATTACCGAATCCCTGTTGATGGACGAAGACAGTCGGATCAAACAAGCGCTTGACGACTTTCGAGGGATGGGAATTCGCCTGGCCGTTGATGATTTTGGTAAAGGTTACTCCGCGTTAGGTTACTTGCGTCGGTTCCCGCTAACCACGCTCAAAATCGACCAGTCATTCGTGCGCGACATTGCAAGCCGAATCAAGGATCGCCGTTTGGTCGAGGCGATCGTGGTAATGGCTCGCAGTCTTGATCTGTCGGTGGTGGCAGAAGGCGTCGAGACCGCTGAGCAGGAAGAAGTGCTGAGGCAACTAGGCTGCGATCTCGTGCAAGGGTTTTACTATTGTAAACCCGTCATGGCGAGCGAGATTGATGGGCG
>CBDTWQ010000535.1:0-1870 GCA_965364115.1 uncultured Gammaproteobacteria bacterium
CTGGTCGATTTTGTTCCGACTGTCACCGGCAAAGACTTGATTAGCACACCCGCGTTTCAAAAAGCAGCTGGCGGCGCGCCCGGAAACGTCGCCGTGGGCTTGCAGTTACTGGGCATTGAAACCGCATTTATCGGCAAAGTAGGAAACGATCCTTTCGGATATTTTTTGACCCAGACATTGGCCGATAAAGGGGTTGATGTAAGCTCGATCGTCTATAGCGACGAGGCTCGCACAGGACTGGCTTTCGTCTCGCTCAGAGCCGACGGCGATCGTGAATTCATGTTCTATCGACACCCGAGTGCCGACATGACGCTGCGATCCGATGAAGTTGATGTGGAAGCGATCAAATCAGCAAAAATATTGCATCATGGTTCGATCAGCTTGATTGACGAGCCGACGCGCAGTGCCACCCTTTACGCGATTTCAGTCGCCCAAGAAGCCGGTTGTTTGATTTCTTATGACCCTAACTTAAGGCTTCCCTTGTGGCCCGATGCGGCAACCGCGAAAATCGGGCTTGAACTCGGACTGAAGCAAGCAAACATCGTCAAAATAAGCGAAGATGAAGTCGAGTTTTTAACCGGGCTGAGCGACCTTGAGCAAGCAAGGGATCTGTTGTGGCAAGATCAAATGCAATTAATGGTGGTCACCTGCGGTAGCCAAGGTTGCCGCTATTTCACGCCCAAATTAAGTGGCACAGCGAAAGCTTTCAAAATAGAGGCGGTTGATGCAACCGGTGCCGGCGATGGTTTTGTGGCTGGCTTGCTGCAAGGCATATTGAAAAACCCGCAAGTGATTAACGACCCAATTCAGCTTAATCAGCTGTGCCGCTTTGCGAATGCCGTCGGCGCGATCACTGCGACGGGGCGCGGTGCGATTCCTTCCTTGCCAAACCTTGAACAAGTCCAACAAATGCTCAATGAAACTGATTGATTCAATTCGTCAAACCAACAGAGGCACGCTATGACAACGCAAAAAAAGATCCGTTTCGTCAGCCGACTCACGCGTCAGACGCTGGCCCTGGTGCTGGCCGGCGGGCGCGGTTCGCGGCTCTACGAATTGACCGATTGGCGCGCTAAACCGGCGGTGCCTTTTGGTGGCAAGTTCCGAATTATCGACTTCCCGCTGTCAAACTGCATCAATACCGGAATCCGCCGCATCGGAGTGCTGACTCAATACAAAGCGCATTCACTAATCCGCCATTTAACGCGTGGCTGGACCCGTTTTGAAAGCGAGCTAGACGAGTTTGTCGAAATACTGCCGGCTTCCCAACGCGCCGGCGGCGAGTGGTATCAAGGCACTGCCGATGCGGTCTATCAAAACCTCGACATAATGCGCGCACACAAACCGGAGTACGTCTTGATTCTATCCGGTGACCACATCTACAAAATGGACTATGCCGACATGATCGCGCGCCATCATGAAATTAAGGCTGATATGTCGATTGCTTGCCTCGAAGTGCCAATTGAAGAAGCGGCCGGTGCATTTGGAGTGATGACGGTGAACGAATCTGGACGCATCACCGAGTTCAACGAAAAACCCGCTAATCCGGCCCCGATTCCAGGCCAACCCGGGCTTTGTCTCGCGTCTATGGGGAACTACCTGTTCAACCGCGACTTTTTGTATGAGCAGTTGATCAAAGATGCGGACGATCCAAAATCCAGCCACGACTTTGGCAAAGATATCATTCCATCGATTATTGACAAATACCATATTAGCGCTTATCCATTTCGCGACATCGACACCGGTGAGCGCGCTTACTGGCGCGACGTCGGCACCCTCGACGCTTTTTGGGAAGCCAACATGGAGCTGGTTAATGTATCACCGGAGCTGAATTTGTATGACAGCAATTGGCCTATTCTGACTCACCAGG
>CBDTWQ010000536.1:0-1868 GCA_965364115.1 uncultured Gammaproteobacteria bacterium
TGTCGTTACCATTAGGGGGTTTGTTGCCAAGTCGGTAAACTAAAATCTATGGATCCATTTACCATCTTTATCATTATGGCCTTTCTGTTGATTGGTGCCGTTTTAGTTTTCGTCAACAAGATCGAAATGGGCAAGTTTCAGCATCAAGAACGCGCGCAAGAGATTGCAGATGTCATCAAGAAAGTTGACCTCGCAGCCAACAAGGAATGGCGCTCAGTGCGAGTGTCCCCCGGAAAAACCTGCTGCCAAGCGGCACAATTGCTATCGGGAAAGGTTTTTCTAGCGGTTGAAGCCCCTCCTTTACCGCTGGTTTATTGCAACGAGGAAGACTGCCGCTGCAAATATATTCACATGAATGATCGACGCTGTGGTTTGGATCGTCGACTTTCTTATCAAGAGGCGCTCAAATTGAGCCAGCTCGAGTCGTCGGAAAGGCGCTTGCGCGAGGGTCGACGTTCAGCCGACCTACTCGTCTGACAGACGTCCTTTGATTCTTTTCAATCCCAATGAACCCACTTTTTTAGGTCAAAAAACACCTTAGCTTTCTGCTATTAAACCACCTGAGATCGAATCAATTTACGTCCTCGCATTGAACTCCTGGTGCTGCTAACCTGCGCCGCGTGGAACGCAACAACCTAAAAGCAGCCCTATTCGTCACCGCCTCAATGGTGATGATCACCACCAACGACGCCATCGTCAAACACATCGCGCAGACCTTTAATATTGGCCAAATCATGTTCTTGCGCGGCTTACTGGTTTGCGGAATATTCGCGATCGTCTTGAAGTTAAAGAACCAACCAGTGTTTTATCGCCCTGCACTAAATCGTTGGAATTTAATCCGAGGGCTTTTGGAGTTGTTCGCCACTCTAACTTTCTTGACCGGGCTGGCACTTTTACCGATCGCAACCGCTTCTACTCTTGGCTTTAGCTCCCCCATTTTTCTAGCGTTACTGGCGAGCTTCTTCATCAAAGAGAAAGTCGGGGTGACCCGCTGGATGATTATCATCATTGGCTTCATTGGCGTTATATTAATTAGTAATCCTTTAGCCGAAGCCACCACTTGGGCGGTAGTTTTCCCGATCACCTGCGCGCTCTTCGTCGCCTTACGCGATCTCGCAATTCGCTTTGTGCCCAATGATTTGCCTTCGCTGCAGGTTGCGTTTACCAACGCCTGGATCGTGATGTTGGGCGGCGGCATCTACTCCTTATTTCAAGGTTGGCAAACCGCCGAGCTGCAATGGTATCTGTGGTTCATCGGTCTCGGCGCGGCTATGGTTTGTGGCTATACCTTACAAATCGTCGGCATTCGAATGGGTGACCTTTCGTTTGTTAGCCCGTTCAAATACACCAGCATCCTGTTAGCCTTCGGCTACGGATACTGGATTTGGGGCGAACAACCAACCCCGATGATGTTGATCGGCGCAGTGACTATAATCGCATCCGGAATCTATTTAATAACTCACGAAAAACGTCGAACACGAAATTCGCGATCCATTTCGACTCCCCAGTAGCGATTAGTGGTTAATCAGTGATCAAATGGAAACCACCATTTAATCACATGCCTTCGGCAAACTAATTGAAAGTCGCGGAGTCAGTGTGAGTTAGCCTAATGGCTTGACGTAATTCCTCTATCGACAGCGTATTTTTCATTCCATAATCAGAAAATTAGCTTCTAGCTTTGCGTAATGGCTGATAACTATTGCTGAGACCCATAGCGCTGGTTATATTCTTCTCAATAGATGGCACTCAACCGTCGACATTTGAGGTGCAATCGATGCCGAGGTTGCTTGCGGCTAATCTCGGAAGCCGGTTCGATCATCAACCTAGGCTCGATCTCGGCCACTGCTGCCGACCCCTCGCTTGGCTTA
>CBDTWQ010000537.1:0-1859 GCA_965364115.1 uncultured Gammaproteobacteria bacterium
AAAGTGCCTTCTTCTTGGTAAGTGTCGGTGTGCGCATCGAAATGAATCATCGCCAATTTGCCAAACTGCGCATGGTGTGCGCGCAACAACGGCAAGGTGATGAAATGGTCGCCACCGAAAGTTAGCACGCGCTTACCCGCCTTCAGCAATTGGCCATAGTGGGATGCCACCGAGTCAAACAAGGCTTCATGGTTGCCGGTCGGAAATTCGATATCGCCATAGTCGGCAATGCGCATTTGCTCGAACAGGTTGAAATCCCAAGGCCAACGCTTTTCTTCCCAACGCAGGTTGCCACTGGCGGTACGTATTCCGCCTGGGCCGCTTCGAGTCCCGGCCCGTCCACTGGTGCCAAGGTCATAGGGGAGTCCGACCACGAACAAATCAGCCTGATCCAAATCGCGGCTAAACGGGGTGCCCATATAGCTGTATGTGTTGGCAAACATGGAGTAGCTGTTGATAAAATCATTTGAACTCATTTATAGGTACCAGTCGTATTCTCGAGCGTTAATATGGTTAAGAAATTCACGGCTCTCAGCTTCGCGGTGCTGGCAATATAAGTCAACAAAGCGGTTTCCGAGAATTTCCTTAAGTGGGTCATTGGCCGCCGTTACGGCTAGCGCGGCAGATAACTCAAGCGGCAGATTTGGGTCGCGATCATCGACCGATTGCTGGGTTGCCGGGCCCGGATCAATTTGGTTTTCAATGCCATGTAGCATCGCAGCAAGAGTCACCGCCATCGCCAGGTAAGGATTTGCGTCAGCGCCGGGCACTCGGTTCTCAACCCGCCATGCGTCTTGCTTGGCGATTGGAATTCTAAACGCCACGGTGCGATTTTCGTTGCCCCACGTCAGGCTCACCGGAGCGCAGCTGATGCCACCCTGATAGCGCCGATAGGAATTTAGATTGGGCGCCCAAAATGCCATTGCCGCCGGCATAGTTTGCAGCAGCCCGCCGATCGCGTGATGCAGGCTTGGGTTGGCTTGGTCACCACCAGAGAATATATTCTGACCTTGCGAATCAACGATGCTGATGTGCATGTGCAGCCCGTTGCCGGCCAGATCGAGCATCGGTTTTGCGATAAAGCTCGCAGTCATTCGATGTTTTTTAGCTACTTCGACCACTAGGCGTTTGAATAAACAGGTTTCGTCGGCGGCTTTGAGCACATTGCGGTGATGATTGAAATTAATCTCAAATTGCCCCGGACCGAGTTCGGCGGAGATTGCACCAGTGTCGATTCCCTGCAATTGACAGGCCGCAATAATGTCATCGATAACGACTTCAAAGTCAGCAATCCGTGCGCTAGACAAAACGGTTGCTGTGTCGGTGCGTCCGGTTTTAGGGTTGCTGACCCGCTGGACTAAATCGTTACTGTCGCGCTCACCGCCGAACAAATAGAACTCGAGTTCAAATGCAACCATGGGTTGCCAGTCTTTGGCGGCATATTCGTTTAGCACTCGTTGCAACACAGCGCGCGGCTCAAACCAGCAGGGCGAGGGTCCGCTAGAAGTGGTCGCCAGCACCTGCGCTCGGGGTTTGTTGCCCCAGTCGTTGAGGCAAAGACTACCCGGCACTAGATAAAATTCAGCATCGGGGTCGCCGTCGTCAGTGCCATGGGTTATGCCATCTAAAGACTCACCTATGGTGCTGAGGACAAACATGCTAGCCGGAAACGCCAAACCCTCACGCGCGAATGAGTGCAGTTTTTTCAGCGGATAACGCTTACCAAAGAAGTGCCCACACAAATCGACCACCAGCACTTCGAATTCATCAACCTGCGGGTGAGATTGGATGAAGTTGGCGATCTCTTCGATCAGCGGATTTTGTGCTTCTCTGCTCATGTTCAGTTATCCAAATAAAGA
>CBDTWQ010000538.1:0-1850 GCA_965364115.1 uncultured Gammaproteobacteria bacterium
AAGGTCAATCTGCAAATACGTTCTACCAACAAAGATATCGAGTCATTCTATCAATCTTTGGGTTTCAAAACGGAGGACCGCATCAGCATGGGTTTTTTAATCGGTACTAATCCCTAGCAACACCTCCTGAGGCGGGCTGCGATTCCCTATTGAGGGGTGGCTAATCGAGAGGTTGCAGGCTCGTCATTACCGGTACGTCATTAATTGGCTACGTACTTTGCTGACTGCTGATTTTCGCGATTTGTCGACCAACCCAGTCGGGGGGTTGGGTTAAAACGCTGGCTTGCAGTTTTATTTGCACATCGGCGGGCATCGGTAATGTTCGCTTTTCGCGGGTGCCGTAGTGTAAGCCCATGAATTCAGCGGTGGCGCATATCTCGTCGTTCACGCGCATTTGATGCGCAAACCAGATCCGTTTTGGATCGGCACCCAGAATCAAAGTTTCGATTGTCAGGGTTGCCGGAGCACGCACTTCGTTTAGGTAGCGTAAATGGGTTTCGACAGTGTAAAGCGCGCAACCGGTCGCTTCAAAGTAGTCGACGCCAATGCCGAAATGATCTTGCATTCCCCAGCTGGCGTTGGAAAGTGGCACCAGGTAATAGGCTTCATTGAGGTGGCCGTATGCATCGCACCAGCTTGTCTGCATTGGCTCTGAGTGAAATTGGTGAATCGTCATGTCACGTCTCAGCATTGAAAGCCGTGCAGTATAACCGATCAACTGATGATCGATTTTCAGCGATGAACCGAGACGAGATGTGGTAGGCCTCCTTTGTTCGACGACAATCTATTGAATGTCGATCATCAGTGGTCATGGTTGGTCCAAGGTGGATCGAAAATAGTCAAAGACATGCGAGCAATAAACAACGCAGTTGAGTTGATTGTGATATTCAAATCTCGTGGGTAATAGTAGAATTGCGCGATGTCAGCAATCGTCAATATTAATAATCTGTCAAAAGTCTACGGCAGTGGGCACAAAGCCCTAGAGACAATCGACCTTGAAATAAAAGAAGGGGAAATTCTTGCTTTGTTGGGCCCCAATGGCGCTGGCAAAACAACCCTAATATCGATTATTTGCGGCATCGTTTCTGCCAGCACCGGCGATGTTAAGGTGGGCGGCTACGACATTGTCGACGACTATCGAAAGACTCGTGATTTGATTGGTTTGGTGCCGCAAGAGTTAACCTTAGGCGCCTTTGAATTGGTCTGGAATACGGTTAGCTTCAGCCGCGGTCTCTTCGGTAAGCCGTCGAATCCTAAGTTTATCGAAAAGGTGCTTCGTGATTTATCGCTGTGGGACAAACGCCATAGTGAGCTGCGCGAACTTTCCGGCGGAATGAAACGCAGAGTGCTGATCGCCAAGGCGTTAGCCCACGAGCCTCGAATCTTGTTTCTAGATGAGCCGACAGCAGGCGTTGATGTAGAGTTGCGGCAGGACATGTGGAGGCTGGTTCGGCAACTCAACGATTCAGGCGTGACTATCATTCTGACCACGCATTACATTGAAGAGGCGGAAGAGATTGCCGATCGCGTCGGTATCATCAACCAAGGGAAACTATTGCTGGTCGAAGATAAGAAAAACTTGATGCAAAAGTTGGGCAAAAAACAATTGTTGATTGATCTCAAGCAGCCAATTGACGATTTGCCTGAGCTGCTGCAGAAATATAGCCTTGAGCTCTCAGACGATGGTGGCCATTTGATTTACACTTACGACACGCAAAGTGATCGAACCGGGATAACAGCGCTATTGCAAGATCTTCACGAAGCAGGCATGTCGCTCAAAGACTTGAGATCAAGTCAAAGTTCTTTGGAAGAAATATTCGTCAGCTTGGTGACGGCGAAATGATCAACTA
>CBDTWQ010000539.1:0-1838 GCA_965364115.1 uncultured Gammaproteobacteria bacterium
CGGTTTTTTCAAAGACAAAAAGCCGCTTTACGAACAAGAAATACAATCATTGCTGACACGTTGATGTCGAGGAAATTTAGATGAAAAATTCAATCCATTTATTGGCCTTCTGCTGGCTAATTGTCGCCTCGGGATGCAGCTCTATGGGTGTTGAACCTTGGGAAAGAGACCTGCTCGCCAAAGAAGAAATGTCCCTCAGCGCCAGTGCGACCGACCTAGCGCTGGATGATCACATTTATTTCAGTAAGGAAGGCACCAGTGGTGGCCGTGGATTCGCCGGAGGTGGCTGCGGATGCAACTAATGAAGAAGAATGTTAAGAGCACCCTGCTAGCGGCATCTTGTTCGCTGTTGGCCGGCAATACCGCTGCCGAGGAATGGAGTCACGATGCAGCAATTATGTATTACGGTGAAGCAGATCGAGTTCAGGCCATCGAAGGCATTTTTCAATCCAGCAAGGCGCTGAAAAATGAAGGCGAGATTAGCACCAAGGTGGTGATTGATTCTCTGACCGGCGCTTCAGCTAGCGGCGCGGTGCCGCAGTCAACCGCTCAAACATTCACTACCCCCTCAGGCAATGGCGAATATGTTACTAACGCCAACGAAACCCCGCTGGATGACACCTTTCTCGACACCCGGGTGCAAGTTGGCGCTGATTGGACCCAGCCAATTGGCACGGATTATGTGGTTTCAGCAGGCGCGAATATTTCGAAGGAATATGACTACGAGTCACTCGCCTTCAGTGGTGGCATCAGTCGCTATTTAGACAATAAAAACACCACCCTGTCGCTGGGTGCTTCTGTCGCCCTGGATAGCCTCGACCCAGTGGGGGAACGCCCAATTGGATTATCGGAAATGGTCAAACTCACTGATTTTGCCAATCAAGGTCTGTTTGATGCCGCTTTTGACGCCACCCGGCAAACCAGCGGCGAGGACGGCAGGGACACATTCGACCTCATCTTCGGCCTGACGCAGGTGATCGATCGACGCTGGATTACGCAGTTTAATTTGAGTTTTTCAGAAGTCGATGGCTATCTGACCGACCCTTATAAAATCATTAGTGTGGTCGATGGTTCTGGCAATGCCACCAGCGAGCTTTACGAAAACCGCCCCGACTCGCGTTCTAAACAAGCGCTTTACGCACAATCAAAATATCATTTTGACAATGCAATTTGGGATGTCTCTTATCGGTTTACCGATGATGACTGGGGCATTCAGAGCCATACCCTGGAATCTCGTTATCGCTTCCTGCTGGCCGACAGTAGCTATCTTGAACCGCATATTCGTATTTATCAGCAAAGTGAAGCAGATTTCTATCGCCCGTTTCTGCTGGACAGCGACCCTACCCCGCAATTTGCCAGCGCAGACTACCGAATTGGCAAACTCAACACCTACACTCTAGGAGTTAAATACGGCAAAGAGTTGAGCGGTGGACGGGAATACGGCGTTCGTCTAGAGTATTACATTCAAGAGCCACAAGATGGTGGCACCAGCAGACCAGGACAGTTAGCTAGCCAGGATCTATATGAAAGTCTGGATGCTCTCATCTTGCAATACGATTATAAATTTTAGAGCTTTTGGGTAACAACACTAAGCCGAACATAAAACAAAAAGAGGAAAACGCCGTGGCAACGACTGCCACCATAAAACCCTATGAGTTAAGGCGCCATGATTCCTATTTTTCGGCATCTTTCACCGCAATGGCAAGCCCCTGTGAATTGCTGATCGCTACTGATGATGAGGGGCTGGTCAAAACCCTTGCCGAGTGTGGGGTGGCTGAGGTTCAACGGATTGAAAAAAAATTCAGCCGTTATTCGAATGACAACCTTTGCTACCGGAT
>CBDTWQ010000540.1:0-1837 GCA_965364115.1 uncultured Gammaproteobacteria bacterium
TAGCTTCGATTATATTTTGGCAATGGATCAAGCGAATTTGTCTTTTATGCAGGCGATCAAACCCGACAATGCTCAATCATCGATCAGCTTAATGCTCGATCATTCGAATCATTCTGCCGGCGCAGAGGTTCCAGACCCGTATTTTGGAGATGATGGTTTCGAGATTGTTTTTAAGATGATCGACGAAGCAACACGAGGTTTGTTGAAACAGATTCGGGCTGAACACCTGAATTAACCCAGTTCTGGCTAAATCATATAATCGGTTGGAATAGAAAAACCATGGTTCTGTCAGTCGTTGTCGCTGATGTTTTGCTGCAGGAACTGCTGCGATGCGTCAACATAGCGTTTGCGATGCCAAAAAACTCCCCACCGACTGCCACCTAACTGATGCCACAATACTGCCGCGCGAACCCCCGCTAACAACAAAGTTCTTATTTTTGCGGCAGTCTGATTGTCATTTAAGCGCTGCTCGGAGCCTCTCACCATGATTCGAGGACCGAGAGTGCTAATGGTTTCTTGGTATAAACGATCAATTTTCAATATCGAGCCGTTGATTCCGATATCGAAATCTTTAGCGGTCGTTTCGATATCCCGTAGTTGCTGACTGAGCGCTAAAGCTTTCTCAGGTTGATCGGTCAGCGTTTTAGCAACTTTCAGCAGCATCACCACATAGTAAGCAATGTTTTTGCCCGAATGACTGGCTAGGCCCAGATAATTAACGATCGCATTAAAACCGCAGCTGAGACCCGCGGAACCACCAAATATTTCCGCTGTTGAGTCGGCACTAAAGGCAAATAAGCTGTTAAAACTCGTATTAAATGCGGATGCATCATCCGGTTCTGTTGCAATCGACAATCGATCGACCAAAGCGGCCGCCTGAAAGACGCCCGCCAGTGCCAATGTTTGCTCTTCAATTCGAGTCACTCTTGAGTCTCGAAGGCTGCGTCAATAGTGCCGCCACCTAGGCATTCTTCGCCGGAATAAAACACCAACGCCTGCCCCGGGGTGATTGCCCGTTGAGGTTCGGCAAATTCAACCACTGCGGCTTCTCCCTCAATTTTCACCAGCCGGCAGGCGCTGTCTTGCTGTCGATATCGAGTCTTGGCGGTGCAGTCAAACGGTAGGTCTGCTGCTGGGGTCGAAATCCAATGTAAGTCGATGATTCGACAAGCGTTGTGATAGAGCCGCGCATGCTGCTCGCCTTGAGCCACGATAAGACGATTGTCTGAGAGCACTTTATCAATCACGTACCAGGGTTGATCGCTGCAATTTTCAATTCCACCGATTCCGAGACCCTGTCGTTGACCCAGAGTGTAATACATCAAACCACTGTGGTTGCCGAGTAATTGGCCATCGATTGATTCGATATCCCCCGGTTGTGCCGGCAGAAAGCGTTGTAGGAAGTCCTTAAACTTGCGTTCCCCGATAAAACAAATACCGGTGCTGTCTTTTTTATTGTGAACGCTTAGCTCCAACTCACGTGCTATTTCACGGACCGCTGATTTATTCAGTTCACCAATCGGGAATAGGGCGTGGGACAATTGAAGTTGATTGAGCGCATAGAGAAAATATGACTGATCTTTGTTGTTGTCCAAGCCACGCAACAGCTTGACCTTATCGCCCTCTATTCGCGAACGAACGTAGTGGCCTGTTGCGATTCGGTTGGCGCCTAATGTCTTCGCATGATCAAGAAAAGCCTTAAATTTGATTTCACGATTACACATGATGTCAGGGTTAGGGGTTCGCCCACTGCGATATTCCTGCAAGAAGTATTCAAACACATGGTCCCAGTATTCGGTCGCAAAATTCACCGTATGCAGCGGAATATCGAGACGGT
>CBDTWQ010000541.1:0-1830 GCA_965364115.1 uncultured Gammaproteobacteria bacterium
CCTTGGTAGGGCAAACATCAATACAACTGCTGCAGCGACCACAATGATTCTCAACAGGAGAATCCGGTTCAAGCGCCAAATCAGTGAATATTTCACCCAGAAAAAACCAGGAACCGTGATCTCGGTGCAGCAAGTTGCTGTGCTTGCCTTGCCATCCGATGCCAGCTTTCGCGGCCAATGCTTTCTCAAGCACCGGTGCACTGTCGGTAAATACACGAAAACCCATTTCGCCGACATAGTCTGAAACTTCGACCGCAAACTTCTGCAAGCGCTTTCGCATCAGTTTGTGATAGTCACGGCCGAGGGCATATCGTGAGATGTAGGCCTGTGAGGATTGATCAATCAGATCAAACGGTTTTTGTTTCTCTTCGATCAAATAATCGAGACGAACACAGATGACCGAAAGCGTATTCGGCAACAATTTAGCCGGATCTAAGCGCTTATCAACATTGCGCGCCATGTATCCCATCTCGCCGTGATAATTGCGCTCAATCCATTGATGATAGGTTTTATGCTGACTATCCAAGTTAACGTCAGTAATGCCAACCTGCTGAAAGCCCAATGCTTTGCCAATTTGTTTGATTTTCTCTGAATTTGACAACGGTTAGGTTCGCCTCTAGATGCATCTTTTTGGATGGCTGGTACAATATCTCATTTTCACCTAATCTGAAATGTCACTCTATCTATCCATCGCTCTCGGCGGTTCCTTAGGCGCCGTATCGCGTCATTGGGTGCAAACCGTCACCCATCAGTGGTTGGGTTTTGGTTTTCCATTTGGCACCCTTGCGGTCAATTTGCTTGGTTCGATCCTAATGGGCTTTTTATCAGTGATTTTAGTGCAGCGCTTTCAAGTCGGTGACGAACTCAAGTACGGCCTGTTGATTGGCTTTTTAGGTTCATTCACGACCTTTTCCAGCTTTGCTATGGATACACTGCAATTGTCCGACAATGGTGCGATACTAAAAGCATTCAGCTACATCTTGCTCAGTCTTTTCGGTTGTTTAATCGGAGCTTGGGTAGGTTTGATCACCGCTAAGCAGTTAATCTAAACTTGCCAAGTCTAAACATAGGCCCATTCCAAAAACCATGCTAGATTCGAAAACATGCTAGATCCGAAAATTTTAAGAAGCGACCTCGACGCTGTTGCCAAAAAACTGCGGGTCAAAGGTTATCAACTTGATGTCAAGCAGTTCTCAGAGTTAGAGAAAAGACGCAAATCTTTACAAGTGTCAACTCAAGGCCTACAAAGTGAGCGCAACAGTCGATCCAAAGCAATTGGCGAGGCCAAAGCCAGTGGTGCCGACACCAAACACCTATTCGCCGACGTTGCAGAATTGGCTCAACAATTGAAAAAGGCGGGGGCTGAACTAGATAATCTCCAGTTTGAGTTAGAGCAAGTGTTACTCGGAATGCCCAATCTACCGGATGAGTCAGTGCCCGTCGGCGGCAGCGAAGATGACAATCAAGAGATTCTCAAGTGGGGAAAGCCGCCCCAGTTCGACTTTGAGGCTAAAGACCATATTGATCTTGGCCAAGCGCAGGGTGGCCTGAATTTTGAGCGAGCCGCAAAAATTGCAGGCGCAAGATTTGTCACTATGACCGGCAGCTTGGTGACGCTTCACCGAGCGCTTATTCAATTTATGATCAATCAGCATATCGGCCAGCATGGTTACACCGAAGCTTATGCGCCGTACCTTGTGAATGAAGCTAGTTTAATTGGAACCGGCCAGTTACCAAAATTCAAAGCCGATTTGTTCCACATTGATTCTGAAAATCACGACCTTTACCTAATTCCGACCGCAGAAGTCCCAATCACCAATTTTGTTGCCG
>CBDTWQ010000542.1:0-1824 GCA_965364115.1 uncultured Gammaproteobacteria bacterium
GCTGAGCTCGGGTGGGCGAGGGCCGGCCATGATTCAAGTGCCAAGGGGTGTGTTTAAGATGGGCGGCTCCGGTGCATCAACCTCAAACAATGAGGCTCCCAAGCACAAAGTAAGCGTCAGATCTTTTATGATCTCGGCATTTGAGATTACCTTTGCCGAATACAATCGATTTGCCGAAGACACTCGCAGGAGCTTGCCAAAGAATGGTGAATGGGATGCGAATACTCATCCGGTCATTGATGTCAGTTGGGACAGTGCGCAGGCATACACCCGTTGGTTAAGCAAACAAAGCGGCAAAAATTATCGGCTCTTGTCTGAAGCGGAATGGGAGTACGCTGCGCGGGCAGGATCCTCCACTTTTTACTGGTGGGGGGTTAAAGTTGGCTCGGGTAACGCCCATTGCTTCGATTGCCGAACTGACTTCAACACTAGCAAGCCTGCTAAAGTTGGCACTTATAGACCCAACCCTTTTGGAATTTACGATACGGCGGGTAATGTCTATGAATGGGTGCATGACTGCTATCATCGAAATTACAATAACGCGCCTACCAATGGTTCGGTCTGGGAGGGCGGTGATTGTGAATCTAGAGTCGTTCGTGGTGGTGCCTTTCGCAGTCCGGCGAATTCGATGCGGTCCTCAAATCGAGAGAAATTTAGGAGCGGCAAAGGGCAATACAATGTGGGCATCAGGGTTGCCCGCGATCTGTAACGAATGATGATTAATTGGCAAGCGATCGAAACCGTGCTGCTTGACATGGATGGCACTCTACTAGACCTCCATTTTGACAACTATTTCTGGCGGGTTCACTTGCCGCAGCGTTATGCAGAAATTAAGGAAGTAAATGCTGACCAAGCGCAGCTAGACGTGGTCGTGCACTCGCGCGAAATTGGCGGCAGTCTGAATTGGTACTCGACTGACTACTGGAGTGACCGACTCGATCTCGATATAGTCGAGTTAAAGCGGGAAATTTGCGACAAAATCTCACTTCGGCCTTTTTGCATAGAGTTTCTTGATGCCCTTCGGTCGGCCGGCAAAGAGGTGGTGATGGTGACCAATGCGCATCACGACAGCCTGGCGCTGAAAATGGAAATAACTGAAATTTCAAACAAGTTCGATCGGTTAATCACCATTCATGAGTTTTCGATGCCTAAAGAAAATCCGACCTGCTGGCAGGAAGTTAACCAGCGCCATCCTTTTACACGCGCGCGCACCTTATTTATTGATGACAACCTGGTTGCGCTGCAATCTGCGCGTGAATATGGAATTAGTAACCTGTTGGCGATCACTCAACCTGACTCGAAAATCCCACCTCGGCAAGTCAAAGGTTTTGATGCGATAGATTCCTTCGCCCAAATTTTACCGGTAGTCGAGGCTGATATTGAGCGCTAAGACAGACCATGAATTGAGTGGCGGATGCCTATGCGGGGGAGTTCGTTATCGGTTGACCGGGCCGGCTCGTGATATTTTGAACTGTCATTGCACAAACTGCAGGCGAACGCATGGTCATGTTGCCGCCTACACTGCGGTGAAGCGATCCGAATTGGAGTTGTCGCAAGCAGAAACCTTAAGCTGGTATCATGACGAATCACCCGGCACTGATCGAGGTTTTTGCAACCGATGTGGCGCGAGTTTATTTTGGGACCCGCGTGATGATAGCAACCGTATTTCAATTTCTGCGGGAACGCTTGATCATAGCCGCGGCTTATCTACGGTTGGCCATGTCTTTGTAGGTGAAGCTGGCAGTTACTATCGGGTTGATGATGGCTTACCTCAATTTGAGTTTTCTAGTGAAGCTGAATTTGAATTGAAATGAAGCAGTTGAC
>CBDTWQ010000543.1:0-1816 GCA_965364115.1 uncultured Gammaproteobacteria bacterium
GCCGACCTAATGCGGCGCGCGCTGCACAACAACTTCTCCATCAATCAATTCAAACAAGCGTTGCGGCAACAGACCGGACGCCGCCACAGCTAGCCAACCGGTGGCGTTGACCGACCGATAGCACTATTGGATGTCGAAAGTTGGAAGTTGGAAGTTGGAAGTTGGTCCAAGCATGATTCGAGCCGTAAAAATTCCGCTGCTTTAGCGACTGCGATTTCTGCCTCTTGCCGAGATTTCTTCGCTATGCTGAGCGTAAAGACCTATTTTCGCGCACCCTGATGGCCCGACAAGAACCACCTAATCAGCATTGGCGATGTCTAGATTGATATTATTCAGAATATTGACGTTGTCGGGAAAAGACTTTCCAATCTCACTGAAATTCAAATCAGCAATGGTTTCCTGCCAGATGATCAATTGCTAGCGCAGATTGCCAAACCCCGAGTTCCAGCGACGAGCTTGATGCCGGTATGCTGGCGCTCCCGATGCTGACACCGATTTCCAACCAACGGCCTTCGGGCAGCTGAACCGAGCGCACCCGATCGCCCATATTGAAAGCACAAAACATTGTCTGCTTCGCGTTGCTACGCAGAAAAACCAGCAGATCCTCGGTTGCCTCGATGATTTCGATTTCACCATCGGTAATCACCGCGTGAGCATGACGCAAAGCAATCGCTCGGCGAAAATGATTCAACAGGCTGTTTTTGTCAGCCTCTTGCACATCAACGGCCCGAGGCAAATGCGTCTCGCTCACCGGCAACCAAGGCTGATGTTGGGAAAACCCTCCATTTTCAAGGTCTTTGCTCCATACCATCGGCGTGCGACAACCATCTCGCCCTTTGAACTCGGGCCAGAACTCCTTGCCGTAGGGGTCTTGCAGGTCAGCGAAGGCAACATCGGCCTCAGCTAAACCCAGCTCCTCACCCTGATACAAGCAGACTGAGCCACGCAGGCACATCAGCAAAGTGACATATAGCTTTATGCCTGCATCAGACAGGTTCCAGCGACTCGCGTAGCGCATCACATCGTGATTCGAATAAGCCCAGCATGCCCAGCCATCAGCCGCCGACTCAGCCATCCGCTTAAACACCTTACTGAACCAAAGCGGCGTCGCTGGCTGCATTTCGAGCAATTCAAAGGCGTAACACATGTGCGCTCGACTATTGCCGTTTGTATATTCGCCTAGAATCTCAAGCCCGCGCTGCGCATCACCCACTTCACCGAGGCAAGCTCGCCCATCATACTGATCGAGCAAGGCGCGAAAACGCTGCAGAAAAAGCAAATTCTCGGGTCGATTTTTGGAATAGAGATGTTCTTGATAATTGTAAGGATTCACCACCGGTGCAATGCTGGCGTTTCGTTCGGCCAACGGCAACGCCGGGTTATCTCGCAATTCAGCATCGTGCAGATAAAAGTTAATCGTATCTAGGCGAAAACCATCGACCCCGCGATCAAGCCAAAAGCGGGTGACATCGAGCAATGCATCTTGCACCGCATCACAATGAAAGTTCAGGTCTGGCTGGCTGCTGAGAAAATTATGCAGATAGTATTGCAAGCGACCGGCATCCCATTGCCAAGCTGAACCGCCAAACACCGACAGCCAATTGTTGGGTGGCGAACCGTCGGCTTTTGGTTCGGCCCAAACGTACCAATCGGCGCGGGGGTTATGGCGACTACCGCGACTTTCCTCAAACCATGGGTGTGCACTCGCAGTGTGGCTCAAGACTAGGTCGATCATGACTTTCAAACCTAACTCGTGCGCGACTGCAACCAACCGGTCGAAATCTTGCAGGTTGCCAAACATCGGGTCAATCTCGCG
>CBDTWQ010000544.1:0-1813 GCA_965364115.1 uncultured Gammaproteobacteria bacterium
TACGACCCCCACGCGATTGAACAGAGCTGGTATCAGCACTGGGAAGATCAGGGTTACTTTGCCGCCTGCGGCGAAGGCAATCCGTATTGCATTGTCATTCCACCTCCTAACGTGACTGGCAGTCTACATATGGGCCACGCCTTTCAAGATACGATCATGGACAGCTTGATCCGCTATCACCGTATGCGCGGCGATAGCACCCTGTGGCAACCCGGCACCGACCATGCTGGCATCGCCACCCAGATGGTGGTTGAGCGCCAGTTGGCGGAGCAAGGCAAGTCGCGCCATGATCTCGGTCGTGAGTCGTTCGTCGAACAGGTTTGGCGGTGGAGGAAAACCTCGGGCGGTCACATTACTCAGCAACTACGGCGCATGGGCGCTTCCCCAGACTGGTCCAGAGAACGCTTCACCATGGATCAAGGTTTATCCGCCGCGGTGCAAAAAGTTTTCATCGAACTCTACGATGAAGGCTTGATCTATCGCGGAAAGCGCCTGGTGAACTGGGATTGCGTGTTTCACACCGCAGTCTCAGACCTGGAGGTCATTTCCGAGGAAGAAGACGGCCATCTGTGGCATATGCGATACCCCATCGCAGGTTCGGATGAATTCCTCACGGTGGCGACCACTCGACCTGAAACCATGCTCGGAGATAGCGCAGTTGCGGTGCACCCCAATGATCAACGTTATCAGCACCTAATTGGTCAGCGAGTCGAACTGCCCTTAACCGGACGAAGTTTACCTATAATAGCAGACGACTATGTCGACCCCGAGTTTGGTTCGGGTTGCGTTAAAATCACGCCAGCACATGACTTTAATGACTACGAAGTCGGCCAGCGCCATGATCTTGAAATCATCAACATTCTCACCATTGATGCAAAGCTCAATAACAATGTGCCTGAGGCCTATCGAGGGATGGATCGTTTCGACGCTCGCAAGCTCGTGGTTGCCGACCTCGACGCTCTCGGCTTACTTAAGAAAGTGGTAAAACATAAACTGATGGTGCCCCGCGGCGATCGAAGTAACTCAATTATCGAGCCTTATTTGACCGATCAGTGGTTCGTGCATACTGAACCACTGGCCAAGCCCGCAATTGAGGCGGTTAAAGACGGTCGGATAAAATTCGTTCCCGAAAACTGGAGCAAAACTTACTTTAACTGGATGGAAAACATTCAAGATTGGTGCATCTCCCGGCAGCTCTGGTGGGGCCACCGAATTCCAGCTTGGTATGACCCGGAAGGAAAAATATATGTGGCGGCAAGTGAAGCCGAAGTCCGTGAAAAATATGGCCTTAGCTTAGATCTTGCTCTTCGCCAAGATGAAGACGTCCTCGACACCTGGTTTTCATCAGCGCTATGGCCTTTCAGCACGCTGGGCTGGCCAGACAAAAATGATCCCGCCTTGCAATCTTTCTACCCGACCAACGTTCTAGTCACCGGCTTCGACATTATTTTCTTTTGGGTGGCTCGGATGATAATGTTTGGAATCAAGTTTATGGACGAAGTGCCTTTTAAAGAAGTCTATATTCATGGGTTGGTACGCGACGCCGACGGCAATAAAATGTCGAAATCCAAAGGCAATGTGCTCGACCCGCTCGATTTGATCGACGGCATTTCGCTCGAAAATTTACTCGCCAAACGAACCAGCGGATTGATGCAACCCGAGATGGCACCCAAGATCGAAGCCGCCACGCGGCGTCACTTTGCCGATGGCATTCCAGCTTTCGGCACCGATGCTTTGCGATTTACCTTTGCTGCGCTGGCAACCACCGGTCGTGATATAAGATTCGATTTAGGTCGGATCGAAGGCTACCGGA
>CBDTWQ010000545.1:0-1812 GCA_965364115.1 uncultured Gammaproteobacteria bacterium
ATCATCTTTGACATGAGTGCCCACACAAATTACCTAATCAATTGTAAAAGATCGTTTCATCTGGGAACTCCAGATGTTTCTCATCTTGCGACGAGCGCGCTATTTTGACCCAGAGTTCCTTTGGAAAGCTGGGCTTTTCAAAAAGCGAGGCGCGTATTATAAGCTCTTTTCCGAAAACGTCAATGACTTTTTCGGCTTTTATTTTCAAATCACCGAAAACCCATATTTGCTAACAAACCAACAACTTAACTCACCTTTCTTCGCCCCTGCTAACACCGCTAAGAAACCGGCGTTTGACTGGAGCGAGGCGCGGAATTATAGGCAGTAATCCCAGTCCGTCAAGCGCTAATTTTGTGATTTGCTCAGGCCACTGAAACTCGCGCAAATTTACGCTTACCAACCTGTGCCACGACGGTCGACCCGCGTTGAATTTGCAGGTCTTTTTGCAAAATTTTAGTACCGTCGACTTTCACTGCACCTTGCTGAATCATCCGGAAGCTCTCGGATGTACTGCTGGTTAAGTCAGCCTCTCTGAGCAAACTGGCAATCCCAATGGTTTCCTCGGCACACTCAATCGAACATTCACGCATGTCGTCCGGCATAGCTCCTTTAGCGAAGCGGTTAATGAAGTCATCCTTGGCGGCATCCGCTGTTTGCTGACTATGGAAACGCGCGACAATTTCTTGCGCCAAGTAAAATTTAATGTCTCTCGGATTCGCTCCATTGGCAATATCTACCTTAAACTGTTCAATTTCCTTCATCGGCCTAAAACTCAACAACTCGTAATAGCGCCACATCAAGTCATCACTCACCGACATGATTTTACCAAACATTTCATCCGGCGGGTCATCAATACCAATATAGTTACCTAAAGATTTAGACATTTTCTGCACTCCATCCAAACCCTCGAGAATTGGCATGGTCATCACCACTTGAGGCTCAAGGCCTTCAGCTTTCATCAATTCTCGGCCGACTAACAAGTTGAATTTTTGATCAGTTCCGCCAAGCTCAACATCAGCTCGCATCTCTACCGAATCCCAACCTTGCACCAGTGGATAGAGAAACTCATGGATCGCAATTGGCTGATTGCCCTTATAGCGATTGGCAAAATCATCGCGCTCAAGCATTCGAGCGACCGTGTGGCGCGAAGCTAAGCGGATCATATCAGCTGCTGTTTTCTGTCCATGCCAGCTCGAGTTAAAACAAATCTCTGTGAGATCGGGGTCCAGAATTTTAAACACCTGTTGCCGATAGCTCTCCGCATTCTGCTGAATCTCTTCCGCGGTAAGCGCAGGGCGAGTCGCTGATTTGCCACTTGGGTCACCGATCATCCCGGTGAAGTCGCCAATTAGGAACATAACGTGGTGGCCAAGTTGTTGAAACTGGCGCATTTTATTGATTAACACAGTATGGCCAAGATGCAAATCAGGGGCCGTCGGATCGAACCCAGCCTTGATCTTTAAAGGCTTACCACGCTGCAATTTTTGTAATAATTCCGACTCTGGCAGAACCTCTTCACAGCCTCTTTTCAGCTGTTCGATTGCATCTTTTTCCGAATTCATCCTATTTACCTGTCAGACGTTATTTTTTTAAGCTATTATCTGTTTTTAACCAATAACTTAACCGATTTACCTAATGAGCTTTCAAGAACTCGATTTCAAATCAGAGCGACTGGTATCGGTTCGCAAAGAAAGCTCCGTCATTTCAGCGACACCCCGCCAGCTAAAAAAAGGCATCAAATTATTGTTGGCAGCCAGTGTCGTGATGCTGCTGGGGTTCAGCGCGTCTAACTGGCAGCCTTCGGCCAAGAGC
>CBDTWQ010000546.1:0-1802 GCA_965364115.1 uncultured Gammaproteobacteria bacterium
TATCCAAGCGCGACACCGGCAGCACCCTCTATATTCTCGACGAACCCACCACCGGGTTGCACTTTCACGACATCGAACAATTGCTCGGTGTGCTGCATCGGCTGCGTGACCACGGCAACACCATTGCGGTGATTGAGCATAATCTGCATGTGATAAAAACCGCTGACTGGGTTATCGACCTTGGGCCTGAAGGTGGCGATAAAGGCGGTCAAATTATCGCAACAGGTTCTCCCGAAGCGGTGGCTGAAGTGACCGGTTCTTACACCGGTCAATATTTAAAGTCTATTTTGAACTTGGAGATGGCTCACAAGGAGTCGGCATAAGTTCGTTCAAAAGCTTCAGCACCATTGCCACAAGGGGCTAGGTCAAACTGTTTAGGCGGCTTACGGCAGTAGGCAATTTCTGCACCGGCCGTTAGTCGAGGCCCGTGCGGAATTTAATCATCACCGAGAGGGAATTTTCATGAGTTTAATCAAATGTTTCAAAGCCTATGACGCACGCGGAAAAGTGCCTGACGAGATTAACACCGATGTGGTTTATCGAATTGGCCGGGCTTTCGCGGAATTCGTCAAACCCAAGCAGGTTGCGGTGGGGCGCGATGTGCGTGCCAGCAGCGAAGATTTCTTCGAGGCACTTTGCCGAGGGCTAACAGATAGCGGTGTTGAAGTGCTCGACCTCGGTTTATGCGGCACCGAGCAAGTTTATTTTGCTGCATTTCACCTTCAGCTTGATGGTGGCATCATGATTACGGCCAGCCATAATCCGATTGATTACAATGGCTTAAAGATGGTTCGAGAGTGCGCGAAGCCGATCAGTCGCGACAACGGTTTAAAAGATATTCAACGCATCGCTGAAGCTGAGGCTTTCACCTCGCCAACTAACAAGGCGAGCATTATTCCAACCGACCTCAACGCGGCTTATGTTGATCATTTGATCGGCTATATCAACGACATTGATCGTCTCAAGCCGCTTAAAATTGTAACCAATCCGGGCAATGGCATGGCGGGCCCAGTGATTGACCTGCTTGAATCACGGCTGCCATTCGAATTCATTAAGATTCAGCATCAACCCGATGGCATGTTCCCGAACGGCATTCCCAACCCGATGCTGCTCGAAGGTCGTGTCGCCACTCACGACGCCATTCTCGAACATAAGGCCGATCTGGGCATCGCTTGGGATGGTGACTTTGATCGTTGCTTTCCGTTTGACCACGCGGGCCGAATGATCGAGGGCTACTATATCGTTGGCCTGCTCGGCGCCCAGCTACTGAAGCAAAACCCAGAGCAAAGCATTGTCTATGACCCGAGGCTGGTTTGGAACACGGTTGAGCTGATTACAGCGCATGGCGGCAAGCCGGTGCTGAGTCGATCAGGCCATGGGTTTATTAAACAAACCATGCGGGCGGTGAACGGTATCTACGGCGGCGAAATGAGCGCTCATCATTATTTTAGAGATTTCGGTTATTGCGACAGCGGGATGATTCCTTGGCTATTGCTCGCCGAAATGATTTCGGTCAGGCAACAGTCGTTGGCTGAGATGGTTGATGAGCGAATTGAACTGTTTCCAGTCAGTGGTGAAATAAACGTCTCGGTTGATGACATAGGCGCGGCGATCGAACGCGCGCAAAAGCATTTTTCTGCCCTACCCCATTCGGTCGATAACACCGATGGGGTTAGCCTCGACTTTGGCGACTGGCGCTTTAACTTGCGCGCGTCGAACACCGAACCCTTACTGCGGTTAAACGTCGAAACACGTGCAGACCATGCCATGATGGAGCGTCGGCGAGATGAAATTCTGGCGTT
>CBDTWQ010000547.1:0-1802 GCA_965364115.1 uncultured Gammaproteobacteria bacterium
TCAAATAAATATGTCAGTCGAACATCAGTTAAAGGTAGATCTTGGCGATCGAAGCTACCCGATATACATCGGCAAGGACTTACTCGGTGACGGCAATTTAATTTCACCGCATGTTCGCGGCCAATCAGCCTTGATCGTTTCAAATACGACGGTCGCACCGCTGTATCTGGGGAGAATTAAAGAATCTCTGGAGCAAAATGATGTCAGAGTCGATCAGCTTATTCTCCAGGATGGCGAGCAGTATAAAACCCTAGCTGCGGTTGAAAGCATCATTGATTTACTGCTAACCAATCGTCACGACCGTCACAGCACGGTGATCGCATTAGGAGGCGGCGTTATTGGCGACATCGCAGGATTCGCTGCCAGCATTTATCAACGCGGGATTAACTTTATTCAGATTCCAACCACACTGCTTTCACAGGTCGACTCCTCGGTGGGTGGCAAAACAGGCGTTAATCATCCATTGGGCAAAAACATGATCGGCGCCTTCTACCAACCTCAATGCGTAATCATCGACATTAACAGCTTGAGTTCACTGCCTGATCGAGAGTTGAGTACTGGGATGGCTGAAGTGATTAAGTACGGTTTGATTCACGATGCCAAATTTTTTGAATGGCTCGAAAACAACATCGATCAACTGTTATCGCGCGACCCTAATCTGTTAGCGGCAGCTATTTTGACTTCTTGCCAAATCAAAGCACAAGTGGTCGAACTCGACGAACACGAGACCGGCCTGCGAGCCATCTTAAACCTCGGCCACACTTTTGGTCACGCGATTGAAACCACGATGGGCTATGGCAACTGGCTGCACGGGGAAGCGGTAGCAGCCGGCACTATGATGGCAATTGATTTATCGATTCGACAAGGCTGGCTGGATCAACAAACACGCACCCGCAGCCTCGCCCTTTTCAGCCACGTAGGATTGCCGGTTGCGCCGCCACCGACGATGACTAGGACTCAATTTCTTGAAACCATGGCAATCGATAAAAAAACAATCGATGGCAAGATCACCTTGATCTTATTGCAAAGCCTGGGCAAGGCGATTGTCAGCCAAGATTATAGCCAGCAGAACCTAATGCTAACGCTGCCTTCGGCTATTTGATCGCATTACGGCAGGCGCTCGGAGCGACGAGACAACGTAAACTCTATTAAACCCCGCTGCTTGCCGAGCCAAATTAGTCGCTCAAGTGATACACTAAAATCAATTAATCCTTAATGTTGATTTCTCAATTGATGTCTCTGTGGTTATAATAATACGCCTTTTGCCTCGCTGATCATGACTAGACAACCGGACCAAAACAGCCTTTACCGGCCGAGCTTCGAGAAAGATAGTTGTGGATTTGGACTGATTTCCAACATCGACGACAAGCCCAGCCATTGGCTGGTGAAAACGTCCATCGAGGCACTCGCCCGGCTAACCCATCGTGGTGCGGTTGCGGCAGATGGAAAGTCGGGCGACGGTTGTGGCCTGTTACTAAAAAAACCAGATGGTTTCCTGCGCGCGAAAGCTGCTGAGCACAACATTCACTGCGCCCGCCGTTACGCAGTTGGCCTCGTATTCGTCTCGCCCCATGAAGGTGAAACCGAAACTTCATTAGACTTAATTGGCCAGCAAATCGAAGCGCAAGGGCTCGAAGTGGCTGGCTGGCGCGAACTGCCGACGAATGATTCGGCCTGCGGCGAAGAAGCCCTCAAGTCAATGCCGGCGATTTACCATGTCTACGTCAACGCGCCTGATTCAATGTCGCGCGCAGACTTCAATCGTCTTCTGTATTTCGCCCGTCGCGCCGCAAGCAAGGCTT
>CBDTWQ010000548.1:0-1796 GCA_965364115.1 uncultured Gammaproteobacteria bacterium
GTATTATTCGATTCATAGGTTTAACCTTTTTCCGCTGTGCGAGAGTGCGATTCGAGCCTTTTTTATTGGCATGGTGTAACGATTGGCACGGTTTATGTTCTGGTTCGTGTCTATAGAACATAGTTTAGAAACGCTTAAGGTCAACCTAACCGTTGAAATGTGTTTTTTAGATCGTCGTTGTTGGGTCGGATTAGAACAATCGAATTAGCCGCTGAATGACTAATTAATATGCTGGTTAGATAGTTGATATGGGCGCGAGCAAAAGATAGTGCTCAATCTTGAGATGGGCGGAAGGCTTTAGCCAATCGATTTCAAATCGCAGCAGGGTGAATGAAAAATTCGCACATTTGGCGACAGATTGTGACTGGAGTTCTTGTTGCCACAATGCAGGGTTAAGCCGTTGCAGTCGTCTACTGCACTCGGCCCCCTAGTATTTTTCTATTGGGTTAGGTGCACCAGGTTAGTGAACTGGAAGGTGATCAAACAGCAATAGCCGATAAAAATTAAGCCGAGCACATAACCGGTTCGAACCCGATTTAGAAAGCGCACTCGCGAGAGAAAAACGATCGTTAGTAGACCCAGCCCAGTTAGGGTTACTTTAGACGTGATGAACCAAGTATTCCCTTGATTAATCATCGAATTCATCACCGGGTTGGCTTCAATCATGCCCAAGTCGAGCAACATCAGGGTAAAGAAAGCGTCCGCAATGCTAAGCGCCATGATCGCCACGGCAAGAAAAAAGACCACAGGATGATGCCAATCCAGAAACGTTGGGTTGCTGTCGACGCCGCGTCGCAGTTCGCGCCGACGCGAACGCAGAAATCCAAACACCATAGTGAGCCAACCGAATTGACGCCTATCGTTGCCCCGTGTCGCCGATAGGTTACTGGGTTCAAGCTGCAGTTCTAATAGGTTCTGATTCAATACTTTCTCCAATAGGGATAAGTGTTTTGGTCGGTGGCTATGTCGCCAGCTTACCAAACTTGAGATGAATAATAAGGGTGCGAATAGGCAATAGTGACCGGGTAGTCACTTTTCGCAGCTAACTTATAGAATTTTGACTTGGATCGAGCGACAGATGGTCTTAGGTTTCGATATTTGGGGGTTCGTCGGGGTTTGTTTAATTAACCTTTTAATTGAACCCGTTAACCATCCTGTGAAATGCTAATTCAGCACTCAAACAAGGTGGTAAAAATTTTAAATTCAGAAACTCATTACCTTATGGTGCTTTATGTGTGTCGAGCAATGACTCAACGCTTCTGGCTAAATCGGATTAGAATAGTGAAAAATTCGGTTCTTCGCTTTGACCCGATTTTTTGTTAGATTGCCGCGCTCATCATTGAAAAAAACCAAAAATAGGCTGCGTTTAAGCACAGAGCTAGATCGCAGCGACAGAGAAAAAACTTTAACACTTGGGGCGAGACAAAGAACATGAAGAGAAAAAACCTGATAAACCTAATTTTAATCGTCAGCAGCCTGTTATTAGTCGGGCCTGGGGTTGTGGCTGCTGGTGGGTCAAAAATAAAGCACCTGGTGATCTTCGGCGATAGTCTTTCGGACGCAGGAAACGCCTATGCTTATGGCAGCGGGCTTTCAGCCCCACCTTATGCGGTCATTCCTTCCGCGCCCTATGGGTTGCCGGGTTACCAATTTTCTAATGGCAAAACTTGGGCTCAAAATCTCGCTCGTCACATGCACTTGCGTAGCGCTGGCAAAGCGACCGAGTTAAAGGATCGGCCTCGGCACCGTGGCAATTACGCCTTCGGCGGTGCCCGTGCCAGACTCACCTCCGGGTT
>CBDTWQ010000549.1:0-1784 GCA_965364115.1 uncultured Gammaproteobacteria bacterium
GCGGCGTTCCTTGGGGTGAGTCAATGGGGCCGAATATGGCTGACCATGCCACCGGTGTTTTCTGGGGTGCTTTCACGTTGTTTGCTTGCACCACTGCATCAATCATGTCAGGCGCGGTAATCGAACGAATTCGAATGGCGGCTTTCATTATCTTGGCGGTCATATTGGGTTCTGTGGTGTGGAATCTTTCAGCCTCATGGGGTTGGCATTATGCGGGTTGGATGGTGACGACTTGGGGCTATCATGATGTCGCGGCTTCGGGCGTAGTGCATATGATTTCAGGTTTCTTCGCGCTTGGCGTGCTGATCAATCTTGGTCCTCGCATTGGCAAATTCAATGCGGATGGTTCAGCCAACGTGATCAGAGGCCACAGCCTGCCGATGACCGCTACCGGCTTGATGCTGATCGTCACCGGTTTCTTTGGTTTCCTCGGTGCCTGCCTAATTTTTCCAGGCACACCCGTGAGTTTTCATCCCACTGAATGGACCAACATTTATGGCGGTGCAACCACGCTTTCAGCTTTCACCTTTAACACTTTGATGGCTGCTGCAGGCGGCATCATCGGCTGCTATGCAATGACCCGTGATCCTTTCTGGATGATGTCTGGTGCTTTATGTGGCGTCATTTCAGCCGCTGCAGGCCTCGACCTTTGGTATCCAGGCCTCGCTTTTGTGGTCGCCTTCATCGGTGGCATTATCGGTCCGCTCGGCGCACGTTTTATTGAGCGTTGCGGCCTAGATGACGCGGTCGGCGCGGTTTCGGTGCACGGTTTTTGTGGTGTTTGGGGGCTGTTAGCGGTTGGCATTTTCATGGGGGGTTATCCCAGTCATGATCCATCGACCACGCCAGAGATAACCTTCTATGGCCAGTTTATGGGCATGCTTGTGATGGGATTGCTGGGCTTCATACCGGGCTACGCGATTTCTTGGGTGTTGAAGAAATTTGGCATATTGCGCGCAAGCGATGCGGTTCAGCTGGCGGGTATGGATACGGAAGTAGCCAACGACGCTTATCCTGAACCGATTCATAGCAAATAATTAAAGAGGAGATAACTCAATGTTAGATTCAAGTCCAATAGATACATGGGAAGGTGCTGCCGCGATTTTTACTTATGCTGCAGGTGGCGCTGGTTTCTGGTTCTGGGTGGCCTGTGCGCTCTGTATCGTGCCTCTGTTCGTGTCGATGAAGGCTGAAAAAGCAGCCGAGAAGGAACACGGCTAGTAGAGTCCACGAAATTGCGAGGGTGAAAATCACCTTCCCAAGATCCTAAAGACGAGCCCCGTTTGTTGATTCAGACGGGGTTTTTTACGTCAACGGCCAAGTTCAGGGCCGGGAGTTTGGGTCTAGTCATTCAGCTAGCGCCAGATATGGCCAGTTACTAGAGGCTCTATCGATCCATTAAATCTTTGAATGACATTAAGTTGTCGGCCTACCGATATTGAATAATCGGCACATCGGCAGAATGTCATGACAATAAATCGACCGTTTGTGGCAAAATTGTCGGATCTATTTATATAACGCTTTTGAGCAGGAGTATTCCGCGTGGCAACTATCATCGACGGCAGATCATTTTCAGCAAAGCTACGGGCTGAAATTGCTCGCAAAGTTAAGATTTTGAAAAAAAATCATTCGCTGACACCCGGCCTAGCAGTGGTGCTGGTAGGTGAAGACCCAGCAAGCCAAGTCTATGTTCGCAGCAAGGGGAAGCAAACGGCCGAAGCCGGGATGAATTCCTATGAGCACAAACTCGATGCCGAAACCAGCGAGGCCGATTTACTGGCGTT
>CBDTWQ010000550.1:0-1784 GCA_965364115.1 uncultured Gammaproteobacteria bacterium
TCCAGCGCAAGCGACGGGTCGCCTTGCGCATACTCGAGATAGTTTGCAGCATCTGATGTTTCTAATCCTTTTGCCAAAAGCCAACTAATCGCTTGCTCTTGGGGTGGTAGATCTAATCGCCAAGACTGACACCGACTTCGAGTAGTGACGGGCAGCCGGCCTTTGTTATGCGTCGCCAATATGAGCAATGATTTGGCGCTTGGTTCTTCCAATGTTTTGAGCAGAGCGTTGGCGCTGGCAATATTCATTTTTTCTGCCGGATAAATGACTACGATCTTGAGCCCGCTATATCTCGAAGTCAGATTAACCTGATCGATTAAAGCCCGAATTTGATCAATGACAATCGTTTTTCTGAATTTCTTGCTTCGCGGATCAAGCTCAAAAGAAACAAATTTGTAATCAGAGAAGGTTCCCAACTTCATCATTCGACAAGGGTCGCAGGCATCGCAGTTCTTTCCGTCCGCGGGTTGTTCACAAAGCAACAATCGGCAGAGATGAACTAGAAAGGGCTCAAGATTCGAAGCGCTAGCTGATTCAATGATGAGTGCCTGGGGTAATTTATCATGCGACCGCAACGACAGTGCCCGCTGGATGAATTCATCATGCCACGGAAAGTAGTCTTCCACCGCAGCTTGTTCATAGGCCGGCTTCAAAGGCTTGAACTTAGCTTAAGATTCAACCTGAAGTGCCGGTTGATTGCGTCTAAGATTTCGGCACTGACTTGGTCGACTGTCTGCTCAGCGTTGATCACACGATAATGGCTCGGATGGCTGTCTGCAATCGCCAAGAAGGCTTGACGAACTTTAGCCAGATAGCGAGGACCTTTCTTTTCAAATCGATCCTCTGAGTCGCCGCGCTGCTTGGCACGACTTAACGCAACGGTTTCTGGAATATCCAGAATCAGAACCAGCGATGGCTGAAAGTCCTCAATCACAATTTGGTGCATTTTTTCAACCGTTTCAAGACCTAATTCCCCTGCAGCACCTTGATAGGCTCGACTCGAGTCGGCAAATCGGTCACTAATGACCCATTTGCCGATCGACAAAGCTGGCATAATCGTATCGCGCAAATGAGCACGTCGGGAAGCATACATTAGCAGCAACTCGGTCATGCTGTCCCAGCGATCGGGTTCGCCTTCAACCAATAGCTTACGTATTTCCTCTGCAGCTGCGGAGCCACCCGGCTCGCGAGTCAAGATGGCGGACTGCCCCGAATCCGCGAAGGATTGCAGTAATCGACGGGTTTGTACGCCCTTCCCTGAGCCATCGACACCATCAATGACAATCATTTGATTTGAGTCTTCTTCAACCATATTTTCTATCTCGCAAGGCCATGATTAGAACGCTAGTTTTTGCCGCCAAGCTGATAGCGTCTGACCGCTGCATTGTGTTGCTTGAGTGTTTCTGAAAACTGATGCGTGCCGTCCCCTTTGGAAACAAAATATAACGCGGTGGTTTTCGCCGGATTCAAGGCAGCTCGAATCGAGTCTAGCCCGGGCAAGGCGATCGGAGTGGGCGTCAAACCTGAATGCAGGTAGGTATTATAGGGTGTGTCCTTTTTTAAATCTCTGGAACGAATGTCACCATCAAACTTGCTGCCCATCCCGTAAATGATGGTAGGGTCTGTCTGGAGACGCATTTTCTTGTTTAGCCGCTGTGTAAAAACTCCCGCAATCAACGGTCGCTCATGGCCAGCACCCGTCTCCTTTTCGATGATCGATGCCAGAATAAGCGCATCGTAGCTGGTTTTTAAAGGCAGGCCGAGTTCTCGCTGCTGCCATTCCT
>CBDTWQ010000551.1:0-1775 GCA_965364115.1 uncultured Gammaproteobacteria bacterium
TAACGGTCGGCGACGAAATTACGACGCACCTTGCGGGTTCGAGTGAGTTCGCCATCGTCGGCATCGAGCTCTTTGTGCAAAATCAAGAAACGCCGAATTTGCGAATCGGCCAAGAGACTATCTTGCGCGAGATCTCGATTGACCTGGTCAATGCACCCCTGAATAAGGGCGTAGACCACGTCTTGGCCGGCTAAATCAATGTAACCCGAGTAAGCCAAGTTTTGCCTTTCGGCCCAATTGCCAACCGCATCGAGGTCAATGTTAATGAAGGCTGCGCCGAAATCGCGCTGGTTGCCAAACACCACGGCCTCTTTCACGAAGGAAAAGAATTTGAGTTTGTTTTCGATGTATTTGGGCGCGAGCAGGCTGCCATTGTTGAGTTTGCCGACATCCTTGGCACGATCAATAATCTTCAAATGTCCGGTGGTGTCGCAGACAAAACCCGCATCGCCGGTGCGTACCCAATTGTCGTCAGTCTTGGTGCTGGCGGTCGATTCTGGGTTCTTATAATAATATTGAAAAACACCGGGGCTGCGATACAAAATCTCGCCGGCGTCATCAATCTTGATTTCGACATCTATCGCCGGGGTGCCCACAGTGTCAGCAAAGACTTCGCCATCAGGTTGCACACAAATAAACACCATGCACTCGGTTTGGCCATATAACTGTTTTATGTTGATTCCAAGCGAACGATAGAAATCGAAAATTTCAGGGCCAATTGCTTCGCCCGCGGTGTAAGCAAGTTTGGTGCGGCGTAAACCCAACACGTCTTTGAGTGGCGCATAGACCAGCATGTCGCCTAAACCGTAAAGCAGTCGATCGATAAAAGTGACGGCTTCGCGATTTAAAATTCGAACCCCGACCTTGCGCGCGTGCGCCATAAAAAAGTCGAAAGCTTTGCGTTTCAGACTGGCCGCATCTTCCATTCGAATCATCACCTGGGTGAGCATATTTTCATAGATTCGAGGTGGCGCAAAATAGTAGGTTGGGCCGATTTCTCGCAGGTCATTGGCGATCGTGTCGGCGTTTTCCGGGCAACTCACGCAAAACCCGGCTACGTAAGATTGAGCATAAGAAAATAGATTGTCGCCCACCCAGGCCATCGGCAGATAAGCCAGCACTTCATCTTCGGCGGTCAAGCCTTCGCGCTCAATTCCATTGCGGGCGGTGATGATCACGTTGTCGTTGCTCAACACCACACCTTTGGGTTTGCCCGTGGTGCCTGAGGTGTAGAGCATAATCGCGATTTCATCAGCCGTACCGGCATCAATCTCACGGTCTAAGAAGTCAGGCTTTTCGCGGTCTAAAGCACGCCCAGCAGATTGCACTTCGTCAAAATCATGGAGGAATTCGTAGTCGTATTGCTGCAGCCCGCGAGTTTGATCGAAAATGATGTGTTTCAGTTTGGGACAGCGTTCGGCCACTTCGAGCATCTTGTCTACCTGCTCCTGATCTTCGACCAGCGCAATCGTGACGTCTGCATTGTCGAGCACAAAAGCCATTTCCTCGGCCACCGAGTCTTGATACAGCGGAACCGGAATAGCGCCTAAAGATTGCGCAGCGTTCATTCCCCAGTAGAGGCGAGGGCGGTTGTCGCCCACGATGGCAAGCTTGTCGCCTCGCTTGAGGCCAAGGGTGGCGAGACCACAAGCCAAAGTCCGCACTTCGGTTGACACCTCGGACCAACTCCAGGCTTGCCAGATGCCGAGGTCTTTTTCGCGAATCGCATCTTGATCAGGGCGCAGTTCAACGTGATGCCGCAGCAACTTAGGAAA
>CBDTWQ010000552.1:0-1770 GCA_965364115.1 uncultured Gammaproteobacteria bacterium
CGCTGCTAGTTATTTTCATCTTTGCCGGCAAAATGCGGCAGTTGGCCAATGCGCCAGCCAAATCGGGCTAGTTCGCCAACTAAATCAAACTAGTTTCTATAACTATCAGGAATTTGGTAACTGCTGCCTAGAAAGTCGCCAAAGACCTCGGCGACCTGAGGGTGATTGACCGGCTCACCCGAATCATCGACCAACAAATTTTGCTCTGAAACATAGGCGATGTAGGCGGCCTCGTCATTTTCAGCCAGCAAATGATAGAACGGCTGGTCTTTTCGAGGTCTAACTTCGGCTGGAATCGCGTCCCACCATTCGTCGGAATTGCTGAATTCGGGATCAACATCAACAATTACACCGCGAAAGGAGTAATGCCGATGACGAACCACCTGACCGATCGTAAATTGGGTGCTGGTAATATTCATACATACTAATATAGTGGCTGCTTGAAGTTTATCAACTTTCCTCTAGCCATATTCCGTACAATTCGTCATCACCTGACCACCAAAGACCTCAAAACAACCTAACTCTCGATTCAATGAGCAGCAAATTATGAAAGTTTTACTCCTAATAGCTCACGGCAGCCGACTGGAACAAGCCAATCAGGAAGTTCGCGATCTGGCCGAACGTATCGCCCGTCACGACAACTGCGAATACCAAGCCGTGGTTCCAGCATTTCTTGAATTCGCGCAACCGGATATTGGCGGGGGCGTAGATGCCTGCGTTTCACTGGGAGCAACTGAAATCAAAGCTTTACCCTACTTCCTGTCGGCCGGTGCCCATGTGCAAAGAGATTTGCCGAAGATGTTAGGTTTGGCCTGGACCCGCCACCCGCAAATCAAAATTGCAATGAGCCAACACTTCGGTTCGATGGAGTTAGTCCCTGGCGCCTTATTGACTTGCGCCGAGAGCAATGTTGACGAGCCTGAGTTAAGTTGATGATTCAATATAGATAGCAGTTTGGCCACTGGAGGACTTGCTTACAATTTTATTCAACCGCAAACCGAAGCTGAAAAATCGTCGGCTAGTCCTTAAGCAACGTAATCTGGCAGACTATTCAAGAATGCTTTGCCGGCTCCAGAGAGCCATATCTTACCGTTTTTGTTTTTCGCGGCAAAAGCTAGTCGACCAAACATTGATGAAATAAAAAGGACAAAGAAAACAAACACAGCTATCAGCAACATAACTTCGTTGCCAGTTAAGCTTCCGATGACAATTCCAGCCACCATCCCAGCAACCATAACCCATTGAAATATTTGGAAATTCTTGTATTTTTTGATATGTTTTTCACACATCGGCAAGTCGACTTTAAATTTTTTACGAAAAATTAAAATCAGAATAATGGTTAACAAGAAGGTGAAAAGGATTGACAGGTATATCCAAGGATTGACATAGGTCAGTTTAACTTTCTTTTTAATTTCAGTTTCTTGATTGCATTTAAAGCAACGAGATGGCCATTCAATTTCAGGATCGACCACCACGTAACGACCGCTTCGGTTCGCATCGCCCTGTTCTAGCTCAAGCAATGCGCTTTTGGGCGTGTCATATGGAGATGCCGCCGTCATGTGGTTGATTCCATCAGTAGTGCCTGATAAAAAATATTCGATGAAAAAAGCTTAGCAGCAAAACAACAGAACGCTTCTGAAGCTATTTATCTTAGACCTCGTGAAGACGATTAAACAAAATTATCGTCTGAAATATTGGTATCTAACTCCGGTTTTTTGTATAGTTGAGAGGCTCCAAGTTTGAGCGGATCAGCGTGACCCGATCAGCGTG
>CBDTWQ010000553.1:0-1770 GCA_965364115.1 uncultured Gammaproteobacteria bacterium
CGATACTTGAATTGCTGGCGCCAATATTTTTCAAGTCTTCCAGCAAATGTTTGAAACTGCCGTATTCCATTCGAATCACCTCCGCATCGACCACTGGCTGCTTAAACCCGGCCGCCATCATCATGTCACCGACATCATGCATATCAACAAATCGATGTACATGCGGGCTGGCATCGATCATTTGCCAACTAGCCGCCAGCTCTTGCAAGGTGCTCGGCCCAAAACTGGAGAAAAGCAACAGCGCCCCGGGGCGCGAGACTCGTGCAAGCTCGCGCATGGTTGACGGCAAATCATTGCACCATTGCAAGGCTAGCGACGAAAACACCAAATCAAAACTGTCATTGGCGAATGGAAGCCGCTCCATATCAGCAGCGACTAAGCGCCTGGTCGAGAGCAGCCGATATCGCTTACTCGCTTGCGCCAACATCTCGATTGCCATATCAACCGAATAAACCCGTGCGCGCGAATAAGTTCTCTGCAACTCGCGCACGCCCTTGCCCGTCCCACAGCCTATATCGACGATTGTCTCCGGCCGGTGACGCATATATTCCAGCCGCTCAAGCAGCCTAGTTAGCACTTCCTGCTGCAAAATAGCAGCATTGTCATAGCTTTTAGCCGAACGATTAAAAAACTTTTTAATCGCTTTTTTATCTAACTGCGGCGGGTTGAGCAAATCCAAAAGCACTACTACCTATGGTTAAACATGAAAAGTAATAACTGCACCTACGGCTAATCTTCGACCCGAGCCATCACTCAAAATGGCGTTTTTAAATTTTCACCTTCAGCCGACTGGGTTCTGACTTGCTCAATCAAATCAGCAACTAACACCTTCACTAGCGCAATCTAAAGCAATCCAGCGACTGTATCAGGCTGCGAAAAAAACGGCACATGCGCGGCACCGGCGATGGATTCTACCTGAATATGCGGCAACTGCTCAGTGATTTGCATTGCAAGGGTGATCGGCACCAAAGCATCGCGTTCGCCCAGAATCAATCGGACCGGTTGCCGCAACTCGGCCAGGCTGGCACGCGCATCCCAATGCTTTAACAGGTCGAGACCAAACTGCAGCACGCCTAGATCAACCGCTGGCATCACCAACAACTCTTGTACGAACCTTTTGAGTAAACTTCGGGCTTCATCTTCACCTTGCATCTGAAGCGACAAAAACCGCCGCAAACATCGCTGCCAATCGCCGTTCAGCTCGGAATAAAACGCATCAAAAACGCTCGGCTCCAGCGCACAATTCCAATCTTTGCGTCTGACAAAGCAAGGGTTACAGGCGAGCAAATCAACACGGCTGAATTGACCCGGGTATCGTCTGGCCAGTTCAATCGCATAGAGCCCACCGAGCGACCAACCCAATAGCCGCCCGGCGGGTAAATCGCCAGCCATTAGCGCTAGTTGCTGTTCGAAATCAAACCCCGAGGCCCATTGACTGCCTAAATACCCAGGAAGCCTTGGCGCGATTATTTCGAATGACTCCAGCCTTTCGATCAAGGGGTCAAACACTTGAGGGCTCATCCCCCAGCCATGCAATAGTATCAACTTGGTATTCGTCATTCATCTATTGTAATCGATAGCTTGGCTGTCAGCTTTCAGACTATCTGTTAGAGTGCGGGCTGAACCTTAAAAACAATTTAAAATGTTCGAATCTGTCGCCCTAATAGCCTTCGCTTATCTGCTTGGATCGCTGTCATCCGCCATTTTGTTGAGTAAATTGATGGGTTTTCAAGACCCGCGCAGTGAAGGTTCAAAGAACCCGGGAGCGAC
>CBDTWQ010000554.1:0-1768 GCA_965364115.1 uncultured Gammaproteobacteria bacterium
CAACGGGTCGGAATTGCTCGTGCGCTGATGCAGGAACCGAACTTACTTCTGCTAGACGAGCCAACTTCGGCACTTGATCCGAAGATTTCCAGGGAAGTCATGGAGCTGATTCGGACCATGGCAACAGAACTTAAAGTGCCTGTACTTTGCAATATTCACGATGTCCAACTGGCCAAAGAGTTTTGCAATAAAATCATAGGTCTTCAGGACGGCAACAAGATGTTTGATGGCCCGACCGAGACGCTCAACCAGGGTAGCCTTGACGAAATATATGCAATGGAAGTGCTGTGAGTTGAGTGACAAGACATGCAAGATTCAACCACACCCTTAACCCTAGAAGACATTGTCAGACAGCGCCGCAAAAAGCAGCGCGTGCAGTTTGGCTTCTACCTGGTGTTGATCACGCTGGTACTTTGGAGTGTTCAGGCCACGGTGATCGAGGATACGGACTGGGAACGAATCGGGTCACTCGCCGATATTGGTGAATCCGTCGCTCATTTTGTTGGCATCGATTATGGGTTGATCCCGAGCCTGTTGGGGCCGACCATCGAGACCTTTATGATTGCCTGCATCGGAACCTTGCTCGGACTTGTGTTCTGTATACCAGCGATTTGGTTCGGCGCCCTCAACGTCACACCCTACAAGCCAGTAACCTACCCGATTGCAAGAGTGGCGATGACCCTCAGTCGATCGATTCATGAAATTGTGTGGGCATTGATTTTTGTGTCAGCGGTTGGGCTTGGCGCTTTCGCTGGCATTCTCGCTATCGCGGCTCGCTCGCTTGGATTTATTGCCAAGATGTCCGCCGAAGCAATCGAAAATATCGACCCCAAACCGGTTGAAGCAATTCGGGCGATGGGCGGCAATAACCTGCAAGTGATGCTCTATGCGATTTTGCCCCAGGTGTTACCGGTTATAGTGGGCATCGTAATTTTTGAATGGGAAATTAACATCCGGCGCTCTTCTGTGCTTGGCTTAGTCGGTGCAGGGGGACTCGGATTGGTGTTTTTTCGGCAGATGAACACATTCAACTATCCCGGCGTAACCACCGTTATCCTGGCCATTCTCGGGTTGATATTAATCGGTGAAGTGGTTTCGCATTTTGTCCGCAAGGCGATGATATGACGCCCAAAAAGTCACCGACGTCCACCCGGCAGAGCGACGATGTTTATCGTCAATGGAGTCGATTCAAATATCCCCAGTCATTGATTAAATATGGGATACTTTTTGCGCTATTGATGTTCTTTTCCTATTCGGTTCATTATCTGAATATTCCTCTGGAGCGCATTCTCGGAATGTTCGGGCGCTTGGGAGATGTTCTAGCGAATCGATATTATCCGCCCGACCTGGAATATATCGTCGACAAGGGATATCTCGATGCCATCATAGAAACTATCCAGATGGCCTATTTAGGCGCTCTTTTCGGATTGTTAATGGCAATCTTTCTTGGTTGGTTCGCCGCCTACAATGTCAGCCCTTCGCGGCGCTATATTTTCCCTATCGCGCGGCTGATCGCGATGGCTTGTCGATCAGTGCACGAAATGATCTGGGCCATCCTGTTCGTAACAATATTAGGATTTGGTTTGCTGCCTGGAGTTCTGGCGCTAACCATGTTTTCGATTGGTTTTGCCGCTAAGTTGTTCGCTGAGGAAATTGAATCCATTGATATGGGTGAAGTCGAAGCGATTCGCGCAATGGGGGGAACCCATTTGCAAGTATTTGTATTCGGTGTGTTTCCGCAGGTTCGTGTCGCCTTTACGGGAATTGC
>CBDTWQ010000555.1:0-1763 GCA_965364115.1 uncultured Gammaproteobacteria bacterium
TCGCCAAAATGCCAGTAATTGAGATTGTGCTTCGACTCTTTTTGCGGGCGAGCGTAGGCGGAGACTTCATATTGCTGATAACCCGCGGTGGCTAAGGCATCTTGGCAGTCGGTCAGCTGACGCCAGCAGACATCTTCATCGGGCATCGCTTCCGGTGGTTGAGAATGAAATAGGGTGTTGGGTTCGATCGTCAGCTGATAGTGTGAGATGTGTTCAGGCGCCAGTGCTAAAGCTTGGTGCAGGTCTTCACTGGCTTGTTCGACCGATTGATTAGGCAAGCCGTGCATTAAATCGAGATTGATGTTGTCGAAACCCGCGGCACGTGCCATCGCAAAAGCCTCGCGAGCTTGATCGCTGTCATGCACACGACCTAGAGATTTGAGTTTTTCATTGTCAAAACTTTGAACGCCGAGCGAGAGGCGGTTGATGCCGATGCTGCGGTAGTCCTTAAAATTTTTGGCTTCAGCGCTTCCGGGATTGGCTTCAAGCGTAATTTCGATAGCGGGTGAAATGTTGAGCAGCGCCCTAAGTCCTGAAAACAATTGTTCAATAGATTCGCCAGAAAACAATGACGGGGTTCCGCCGCCGATGAAGATGCTCTCGATGCTGCGCCCCCAAATCAGCGGCAGGTCTTGTTCTAGATCTTGCAGTAAGGCTTTGACATAAGCTTGCTCGGGAATGGAACTGCTTTGGTGAGAATTGAAGTCACAGTAGGGGCATTTTTGCTCGCACCAAGGTAAGTGAATATAAAGTCCGAGAGGGGGAGGGCCATTAAACACGATGCTTTTCGAGCCGCTGTTTCAAATCCGCTAATGCTTGTCCGCGATGGCTGAGTTTATTCTTTTCGGTTGCACTGAGTTCGGCGCTGGTGCAGCCGAGCTCGGGTAGATAGAAATATGGGTCGTAGCCAAATCCCCCTTCACCCGCTGGCTCAAGCTGAATTTGGCCTTCCCAGCTTCCCTCGCAGATAATAGGTGCCGGATCTTCGGCATGACGCATCAAAACGATCACGGCCCTATAGCGCGCGGCACGTTTTTTTGGCGTGACCTGCCGCAATTTCTCCACCAGCAGAGCATTATTGGCCTCGTCGTTAGCCGGCTCGCCGGCAAAGCGAGCGCTGTAAATCCCGGGTTTACCGTCTAGTGCGTCAACTTCAATCCCTGAGTCATCGGCGAGTGTCGGTAAACCCGTGTGCAATGCGGCATGACGTGCTTTTATGATCGCGTTCTCGACAAAAGTGGTCCCAGTCTCGGCGACACTAGACACCGCAAACTCAGATTGCGAGTGCAATTGATAGTCAAAGTCTTTAAGTAAGGCCGATAGTTCACGCAATTTGCCAGCGTTACCAGATGCCAGCACTAGGCTTTTCACAAGTTCGCCTGAAGATCAAAAATGCGATCGACTCCAAGTCTTGCTAGCGCTAGCATTTGTTGCAGCTCCTGCTCGGAAAAAGCGGCGGCTTCTGCGGTGCCCTGAACCTCAACAAAGCCACCCTGATTATTCATCACAACGTTCATGTCAGTGTCAGCCACTGAGTCTTCGGCATAATCAAGATCTAGCACCGCTCTGCCTTGATAAATGCCCACTGAAATGGCCGCAATCTGGCAAGTGATCGGGTTTTCTTTTAATACGCCGCTGTCGAGAAGCGATTGGATCGCATCTGATAAAGCAACCCAAGCACCGGTGATTGACGCGGTGCGAGTGCCGCCATCGGCCTGGATTACATCGCAGTCGATTGTGATGGTGCGTTCGCCCAAGATTTT
>CBDTWQ010000556.1:0-1760 GCA_965364115.1 uncultured Gammaproteobacteria bacterium
ATGCCGGTGATGATGTGGACCCAGCGTCCCAGTAAATTAAGCCATTCTAAGATAAACCCTTCCATCATCAGCTCCCGCGATAGGTGGAATAGGACCAAGGCGTAACCAGCAGCGGCACGTGGAAGTTTTCATCTGGGTTTGAGATACCAAATCGAATCGGCACTTGGTTCAGAAATGGCCTGCCGGTTGCCTCGGGGTTAGCAAGCGCGAAATATTCTCCGACATGGAAGGTGATTTGGTAGTCGCCGGCCATTATCGAATCCGCATCGAGCAATAGTTCGTCGGTGCGACCATCGCTATTAGTGACCACCGATTTGAGTAAACGAAAGTCACCATCTTCCTCGATGAAGAGATCAATCTGGACGCCTGCAGCAGGTTTGCCGATCGAGGTATCCAGCACATGAGTTGATAATTTAGCCATAATCGCTCAGTTTTTAGTTGATAGATTCGCCAGTCAGAAGGGCGAGCCTCAGTTTAGCAATTAGATAGACCTGTTCAAGACATGCTTGGGTCTCAGTGCTCAGATCGTTTGACAAGCGCTGTCGCCATTTTCTAAATATATCCTGCTTGGTGTTGTCGCGAACCGCAATGATGAACGGGAAACCGAACTTTTCCCGATATTGCGCGTTCAGAAGACCCACTTCAGCCATTTCGTCTGCGCTCAAAGCATTCATCCCAACATGGGCCTGTTCGCGACTGGATAAATCGGTCAGCGAACCTTCCTGCGCTTCTTTACCCGCCAAATCTGGATGAGCCTTGAGCAACGCGAGTTGCTCGTCAACCGAAGCTGCATCAACCAACGCGGTCATCTTGGCATGTAAGTTAGTGACAGACTCAAAAGGACGCTCCTCCCAGGCACGTCGCGGAATCCAGGGCGAGTGCTCAAAAATATCAGCGAGCAATTGAGTGAAGGACTGGCAGTCCGCGGCATTTAATTGCGACAGTGATATTGGTTCAACCATTGCACTCTCTAAGGCTAACTTGCCGGCATGTGATTCCTAATAGAAACCATCGAAATTTACGCACATTTAATTGTATTTTTTATTGTGTACAATTTCATTCGCAATATTGTACAAAAATGCCTAAACTGTCAAGCAACGGTTTTCCAGAAAAATCATTCATTCAATCATCTCGATCAATTGATCGGCCGATCAAAACGACTACCAACTGAATCCCAGTCATATGAAAAACAATCTCGCAGAGCAGTCGCTATCCACCATGCTAAATCCTGCGATTGAGATAAAAACCTCGCAAGATATCGTTATTTACAATCAGATTTTCGACGCCATTTTAAGTCAAAGACTCTTGCCTGGCACCAAGCTCACCGAGGAAGAACTGGCCGGCATTTTCAAGGTCAGCCGCACCGTTGTCAGAAGCGCATTGCTGCGCTTGTCACAGGATTGTATCGTCGATATAAAACCGAATCGCGGTGCCTCGGTTGCCTGCCCTACGGTTAAACAGGCAAGAGAAATTATCCTGGCTCGCCGAATTATTGAGGCGGAGGTAGTTCGCCAAGTGGTCAAAACCGTCGATCAAGAGCAGATCGTTTTATTGCGTAAGGCCGTCGATGAAGAAAAAGAGAAGGTCGAAAAAGATTTACGGGGTAGCGGCATTCGACTATCGGGTGACTTTCACTTGCAGCTTGCGCAGCTTTCGAACAATGCAACGCTAACCAAGTTCATTCGCGAACTAATTCCTCAGACCTCACTCATTATCGCGCGTTACGAAAAGCCGGGCTTCGCAAACTGTTCGCATCTCGA
>CBDTWQ010000557.1:0-1757 GCA_965364115.1 uncultured Gammaproteobacteria bacterium
TTTTGCACACCACCGCCGCCGCAACCACCTCGCCAAAATCGGCGTCGGCGATGCCAAACACCGCGGATTCAACTACCGCGTCAAGCGCATCTATCTCGGTTTCGACTTGCTTCGGATAGATATTGAAACCACCCGAGATAATCAGATCTTTTTCGCGCCCAATGATCTGTAAATAGCCGGCATCATCGAAACGGCCTAAATCGCCGGTGATGAAAAAACCATCATCACGCAGTTCTAGCGCGGTTTTCTCAGGCTTGCGCCAATAACCAAGGAATACGTTTGGGCCCCGAACTTCGATCAGCCCGGTTTCAGTTACGGCCAACTCTTCACCCGATTTGGGATCCGTGATTTTGACCTCGACTCCTGGCAAGGGGAAACCAACGGTGCCAGCTCGCCGCTCACCTTGAAGCGGGTTTGAGGTATTCATATTGGTCTCAGTCATGCCATAGCGTTCTAGGATACGGTGTCCGCTACGCGTTTCAAATTGTTGATGCGTTTCAGCCAACAACGGTGCACTGCCCGAGACAAACAAACGCATGTGTTCGACCAAACCGCGCTCAAATCGAGAGTCAGCCAGTAAACGAGTATAAAAAGTCGGAACACCCATCATGGTGGTCGAATTCGGCAATTGCTGGAGAATGTTGTCTAAGTCAAATCGAGCCAGAAATATCATCGACCCGCCCGCAACCAAGATAATGTTGGTGGCCACAAACAATCCGTGCGTGTGAAAAATTGGCAACGCATGCAGCAACACGTCGTCGGCCGTAAACTGCCAATAATCAACCAGCGTTAAGGCGTTCGACAGCAGGTTGTGATGACTGAGCATCGCACCTTTTGACAGACCAGTGGTGCCTGAAGTGTAAAGAATTGCGGCCAGATCATGCGGGCCTCGACTGACGTTTTCAAACTCGCTTTCGCAGCGATTGGCGGCTAGCATCAAGCTACCTTGGGCGTTGCCATCGAGGCTAAAGATGGTGGCCGTAATATCACTGAAACCCGACAATCGGCTGACCCCGCAGACGAATACTGCTGGCTCGGCATCTTGCAAAAAGTAGTTCACTTCAGAATCGGTGTAGGCGGGGTTTAGCGGCAGAAAGACAGCCCCAACTCGCAGGGTGGCAAGATAAAGCGCTATCGCTTCGACCGATTTCTCGACTTGAACCGCAACCCGATCGCCTGCGATCACGCCTTCGGCCCGCAACAAATGAGCGAATTTTCCACTGAGCGCGACCAGTTCGGCATGCGACCAATGATCACCATTAGGGATCTGCAATAAGGTCGATTGACTGGCTTCACGACCGGCCAAAAGTCCATCAAACAAATGATTTTTTTTCATTTCACTTTCATATCAATGGCACCGGTTTATTTCTCACACCACTGATCGCGTTTGCGACAATCGCGAGCATCAATATTAAGCCACCTAAAAGGGTATAAAAACCCACTGTTTCATCGATCAGCCACCAAACCCAAAATGGCCCAAGTAAGACCTCGGTCATCGATAACAAGGCGAGTTCGGCGGCCGGCACAACCTTCGAACCGATCGTAAACACAGTCAAACCCAAGCCCACTTGAAACACCCCCATCGCCAGTGCAATAGATAGATCTTGGGTTGGAACTCTAAATCCGTAGTCAAACAACCAACAAACCAGTGACGACAACACGATAGCAAACAGCGCGGCTAGAAAAACGGCGGGCAGCATGTCTTCGAGCTTGCCCCAGCGCAAGGCGATGGTGAATATTGCAAAACCAAAAGCGGA
>CBDTWQ010000558.1:0-1756 GCA_965364115.1 uncultured Gammaproteobacteria bacterium
GGTTATCTGTTTGTATTTCCGGCGCTGGTATTGGCCGGTTTGATGGTGGGTGCGCTCGGCTTACTGCTGTCTTCACTGGTCAAGCAACTGGAGAATTTTGCGGGTGTGATGAATTTTGTTATCTTCCCGATGTTCTTCGCGTCGTCTGCGTTGTATCCGTTGTGGAAAATCCGTGATTCTAGTTCGACCCTGCACTGGATTTGTCAATTCAATCCATTTACCCATGCCGTCGAGTTGATCCGATTCGCACTCTATGGACAAGTGCATTGGTTTTCGTTGTCAGTGGTTTGCGGCTGCACGGTGGTTTTTTTAGGCGCGGCGGTTATTGGTTATGATCCGCTACGCGGTTTTATGTCAGCAAAAACACAAGGGTCAGCAAAGTGAAGCAACCGATTGGAATTCTGTTTTTATTATCTGTTTTTAGTTTTTCCGCGACGGCACAGCAGAGCGACCCTGAATGGCCGTGTGTGCAAGTGCTGATTCCGGAAATTGTCGCGGGCGTGGTCTGGCCAGAAATGATCGATCCGGCGTTGATTGGCAGCTGGAAGAATGACCCGTCGCAGGTGGCAATCGTCAAAAATCTGAGCGATATCGAAGGCTTTACCGACAAGGAAAGCAATTTGATTGCTGAATTTGTCGAGTCTGCGGCGCAAAATTCCAGCACTCAAACGCTGAATCAAGTCGCGGACGGTATCCTCGCGCTTTCGAATCAGCGGCGGTTGCGCTATATCAAAGGAATTAAGCGTTATACCCGTCAGCAGATTTCTATCGCGCATCAAATCGAGACATCGTTGAATCAACTGGCCGATCTCGAAGATCAGTCCGATAGCGCAAACGACTCGCAAATTGGCGAAATAAAAGAAACCCTAGAATGGCATAAGCGGGTTTATGATCAACGCGAACGGGCGATTCAATCGCTGTGTGATCGGCCAGTTTTGGCCGCAGAAAACCTGAGTGCCGTGTTGCGGGAGCTGGCGCAATATTTGCCTTAATTTTATCTGCCGCGGAGTCGCCCTGTTTTCGGCTGGCGTCGGATGGCACCGCGAGTCATATGACCCTGCAGATGAGTTGCATCGCAAGTTGACGATATCCGGCTAACCGTTATGCTGTTGATTGATCCCATCGGGAGATTCGACTGAACTATCTAGAGAGACCGCAGACGCTAATCTGTGGTGGCCTCTACCGATCTTTAGAAGGCATTTGCTATGAGTTCTGCAGACGATAATAAGCTCAGCCGGCGTAAGTTCATTCGCAACGGTGCCGGTATGCTGGCAACCGGCACAACCCTCGGTGCCACAGCGGGTCAACTCGATGTGCCGCCAAGCTGGCAGAAAACCGGTCGTGGCTTCAGCAATTACGGGCAGCCTAGAGATGCTCGTGACAGTCCGATACGTTGGATTTCAGCCGATCGCTCGATCGAAGCAAACGGCGTGTCCTGGACCCCGTTGCATGATCTCGAAGGCACCATAACTCCCAATGGGCTGCACTTCGAAAGACACCACAATGGTGTCCCTGATATTGATCCCGCCACTTGGCAAGTCAGCATTTTTGGTGCCGTCGAAAAGCCACTGGTGTTTGATTTGAATGCGTTGCACCGCTATCCGATGCAATCGAAAATTGCTTTCATCGAATGTGGTGGCAACAGCAACTCGCTTTGGCATTCACCACCCTCGCAAGCCCCTGCTGGCTATGTGCATGGCCTACTGTCTTGCAGCGAGTGGACCGGTGTGCCCTTGTCACTGCTGTTACGGGAAGC
>CBDTWQ010000559.1:0-1756 GCA_965364115.1 uncultured Gammaproteobacteria bacterium
GGGTTGAAAAATACGACTTCGGCGCTCTCGCTCATTGCGACGCCGGCGTGTCCCATTCCCAGTGCTTTTTGCCCTTGCAGGGCGACTCGGTAACCGCCCGCATGGGCCATATTGGCTAGCGCGAACGTCAGCACAGCTGTGATTAAAATTCTCATTATTGGATTTCCCCGGTTATAAATCATGTCATTTGGCTATTATTTCGAACCTAGTGTGATTGTTTGCAAATCAGATTCGTAAGCGCGAATGGTTTTTATTATGTTCGCGACCGTTTGAAAAATAATACGCTTAACTGGGTGAAAAACAACGCCTTTCAAGGGCATGTTTGAGGTCGTGGTCACACTTTAGCCAATCTCGACTAGAAATTTCTCGACTAGAAATTCCTCGACTAGAAATTCAAGTGGCGCTCCGTTTGGCGCAGACGTTCAAAAGTATATTGACTAAATTGGAAGAAAAGTCTCTAGGTTGTCGGTTCAGCTAATTCTAACGATGGACTATTAGGTTTATCCCGGTTAGATGACTTTGTGCTTGTGCTATCTTTATTAACACTCTCTTCGTTGGCTTGCTTGATTACACTGAACGAATTGAGTTTTCTGCTACCATATTAACATGTCATTTGCAGAGTCATTCCATGTCTAACAACGAATTCGATTTTATTAGTTTTATTCTCCGGTTGGCTTTCTCGCTAGCGCTGGTGTTGTTGACCTATAACCCCAGTGGTTATGCCTGGATTGGCTTTCTAAACTTTGAGGTGGCGGGGGTCTATAAGGCGGTGACTGGCATCGTTTTATTGATTGGTTGGATCATGTTTCTGCGCGCCACATGGAATTCGTTGGGTCCGATCGGCACTATTTTGGCGGCCGGTTTTTTTGGCACATTTATGTGGCTATTTGTCGAGTGGGGCTTTTTTGCTCTCGATGATACGGTGTTCTTGCAGTGGGCTTTCTTGTTAGTGCTGTCAGCGGTGCTGGCGGTGGGGATGTCTTGGTCGCATGTGCGCCGACGCATATCGGGTCAGTTCGACACCGATGAAATCGAGCGCTAAGGCCTATGACCGCTGATCTGAAGGTCGAGATGGCGCCAAGTGATAGCGTGATCTTATTGCATGGGCTGGTGCGCAGTGATCGGTCAATGCAGAAACTGGAGACTGTTCTGACGCGAGAGGGATATGCCGTGCAAAACGTGCACTATGAGTCAACTCGAACTAACATTTCGACCTTGGCCGATCAGGCGATTAAGCCGGCGTTGGCGGCCTGCGTGGGTCAAGGTAAGATTCATTTCGTCACGCATTCGCTCGGTGGCATTTTGGTGCGACAATATTTGAGCCAGCATCTTATTCCTCAATTGGGCCGCGTGGTGATGCTCGGGCCGCCTAATAAAGGCACCGAAGTGGTCGATAAGCTGGCTGATTTTCCCGGTTTCCGGTTCGTTAACGGAGAAGCTGGGCTAGAGCTTGGCACTGGTGAATCGAGCGTGCCTAATCGGCTGGGCCGAGTTAATTTTGACCTTGGCGTGATCGCTGGAACTCGCAGTGTTAATCTGATTTTATCGCGGATGATTCCGGGCGTCGATGATGGCAAAGTCTCGGTTGAAAACACCAAAGTTGAAGGCATGCGCGATCATCTCGCAATGGCGGTCACTCACCCGTTCATGATGCGCAACGGAAAAGTCATTCAGCAAGTGGTCCATTATCTTGAAAGCGGCCAGTTCGAGCGCCACTGAAAACGCCCAAACGTTCGGCAAGCCCTTCGGCAAGCCC
>CBDTWQ010000560.1:0-1754 GCA_965364115.1 uncultured Gammaproteobacteria bacterium
TTACGCCTTTGCATAATTTTTTTATGGTCATGGTTTCGATAAACAAATTGTACCAATGAAGTCACGTCAGACCATACAGACATATTTACAATCACATTGGGATCATCAAATACTTTAACCACTAGCGCGCTATTCCACTCCCCGGGATATCGCCACACAAACCCTGGCTGGGCTTCAGCAATTCGGTTTACACGATCGAGATTGTTGATAAAGCCCGCGTTGGCCGGGTGCTCTTGAGGCAAGTTAAACGTCGCAATATTGACCTGAGCTAGTTGATATTTCATAACCCCCCCTTTTTACAATAGTCATCCATTAAGGATCCGGCTTAGCGGACTTTAAGGCGTACAGCGTATTTTGGACCAATTGTATTTATTATTTGTCGCTTCGTAGAATCAACCCTGAAACGGATAACCATTGAAGCTGCTAGTGCTGTTATGTTTTCGGTCATTTTTTGGACAACCCTTTCACCATTCAACTTCTTTCTAGATTGATTGCTCAGTGAGGCTAAAACCGATGATACGGCCCTTTCGGTGTCCTGTTTGAAATGCTAACTTTTGAGTCCTTTTCTGGTGATAAGAACACTCTACGCCATTGCCTTCCGTAATTGTCAACACAACCGCTTCCTAAGGCGCTAGTATCGAATTAACCGCCTCGGTCACCACGCCAACTAACTTACGATTTACCTGCTTCGAGAATGTAAGTCTCGTGGCATAATTAAACACCATTCGGGTAACTTCCGCCTATGTCTTAGTTGAGCTACCACTTACAGTGGGTCATTCTCTAAAATCAATCGAGCCCGACTTTTTTATTTTTGCAAGACACTCATTGGGCTATTCGGTTACGGTTGCAAACGAATTCAGAAACTGCCTTCCCCATAGAACGGACCTGTCCACTTCGCTCAGACCGGCTTCATCGCAGACCGCGTCCCAGTTTTGCTCAATGGTCTCTATCAAATAATCGAATATTGCGCGCGCCTCTTCTTGCGAAAGAAAAAAATGTTTTGCCGTTTGCAGGCAAAGTTTTAATTGACTTAGATTATTGTTACCTAATATCAACATCGCCTGTGATGCCTCATTGCCCGTGCGACTTTGTGGACAAATGTCATACGCTGGAGTTAGGGTTAGCTCCCTGCCGTCCCAGAATGCCGCATGATTGCGAGCATGATCGTCGGTATTTCCGCACAAAATATTGAACACTAGTCGCGAGAACAGTTCTTTCAAGGTGCTCGCAGGGTCAGTAAAACGGTGACGAATGATTTCAGCCAATTTTTCGTAGCTAGCGTATCGAGCCATCATCTCATCAAGGCCGAATAGCGTAAGGGCCGACACCATGGACTTTCGGACCCACTCGTTTCCTTTGGGTAAGCGATCAAAGCGCTCGATCAAAAGCACGTCTTTGCCCGCGGCTTTAGCCAGTTTCACGGGTGCGACATTGAGACCGGCAAGAGAGGCTAATCGCATTGCCACAAACTCTGCTTTGACAACACTATAGAGGTCGTTGCTGGAAGAAAACTTGGCCACATACTTTTGGCCTTGATCTTGTATCAAGGCTTTCGGCCGCGCACCGCCAATGGAACTGCCATGGTTCAATGCCTGATCTAGTTCTGCTGTCAGTGGCACTCCTTTCTCAACCCGTTCTGCAGACGCCAATAGTTCTTCCATGCTGGCATTGTTCACAGCCCGTGATACATAGTCAGATGATGAACACTGAAAATCTAGCGCTCCAATGCGATCAGAGCCAGACTCTAGTAAATA
>CBDTWQ010000561.1:0-1749 GCA_965364115.1 uncultured Gammaproteobacteria bacterium
ATGACCGATGCGAGAAAAGGCGTCATCCAGCATAAATTGGGCTAGTTTCTGGTCTTTTCCCCCGGCCGAATAAATCATTTGAATTGGATAAGCCATATTGCCGATTATCGGAAAGACTCCTACCACCAATGCGACCCAGGGGCGTTCTTGCCCCGTGACTACTGACTGAATCAAGCGTCCTGTCGTATAGATCGTTCGCCCCAAAGCGCCACCGACTAAAATAAGGAATGCGGTGGCTGGTCCGCTAAGCATTCCGAAGGCAAACAAGGTAGGCAGCAACCAAATTTGAACTGCCTTTACAGCAGGTTTTATAGCAATGTGAATGCCGAAATCCATTATGTACACGCTCGAATTAGGTGAGCCTATTTGCTCGCGAAAAGATTGGGCATGGGCGTCGGATAGTTGACCTCGATCCGACCATTCCCTAATACGGTCATCTAGGTATCCGTGTATCATTTCTTCACGATTCTTATGTGAAACTAGAAATCGCCAACTATTTCGAACAATCTTTAAAAGATTGAACTGCGGTAGATACTTCCCTATCGCCAAAAGCGATTTATGCAAAGTCCGGGGAAAGGCTTGCACAGCTCGTCCCAATTCACTGAAGACCCAGCGAAACCGATGATTCGAGAAATAGTCGGCCTGTAGATCGCTAATCTCACCCTGCGCTAGGCGATATAGAATCGATGAATGCAGCCGGCCTATAGATTTCCATTTTTGCTGATGTTCACCAAGACGTGCTGCGTTGCATTTGAGGGACTCGTAACCGTTCTCTCCGAGCGCTAGTTGAAGTTCCTTTGCGTTTGACTCTAGATAGCCATGAAGGCGAACAATATCGACGTCGTCGAACATTGGGCGACCCAATCGCCACCAGTGTGGGAGGGAATATTGAAATAGTACTTTTAGAGAAGCAGGAAAAATGGCGGGTACACCAGATTCAAGATCGATCCAAACCAAACTATCCTTGGTGGCTAGTTGCTGGTCTGTTTGCGCTTCATCATTAGTGTCTTCAAATAGAAAATTGTTCAATGCGACTGGGTTACCAATTCCAGCCTGCCACAACAAGCCATCAAAACCTGCCTGTTCGAGGTGTAATCGAAGTTTGGGCATCGTCTGTTGCCAAAGGCACACAGCTTCATCATCCAGATTGTCTTTTAATGGATGATGAAGCTTTGCAGCACGGCCATGTATATAACGGGTTCGTAACTCAAAAGTTTTTTCTGCGCTGTCCCAAATAACGTCCTTGGCACCAGCAACATTTACCTTGCCGTCCATCCAAATGGGTACTAATGATTGCAGTAAATCACGGCGGATTTTTGCGCATTTGGCAGCGTCAATATTCCACATATATGGATTAGGAGCCCCAAGGGTAAACCACTGCACAAGTCTTGTTAATCCGCGCGAATCGAAAACCTTGCAAGCAAGCTGATGGCCATTTTCGTCGTCGTGCAAATAAACGATGCCGGATCGACCCCGCCCTATCTCTCGGCGTGAGTTATCTGGCACCAAAAGCATAATTTCTTCGTTAGCATTTTCGGATATTGCTATGCCCATCTTATTTCCTTTATTACTATGACATTGAACTCGCCCTGCATTAATTTTCCATTTTTCATACAATCACAAATTACTGGAATTCAGGATTCGTCCACTAAATAAGCCTTTATCATTCCAACTGAACGACTGGGGTATTCTCTAATGAGTGAAATTATTTTTTCGCGAAGTGGCTCACATATTAGCCAGAGCATTTGA
>CBDTWQ010000562.1:0-1747 GCA_965364115.1 uncultured Gammaproteobacteria bacterium
CAATTTGTCGATCAACAAAATGATGTCAAAGCCAGCGACATCGCACTTGCTTCGCAAGAAGGCTATGACTCGGTCGAATTATTAAAACGCTACACCACCCAAGGCATGGCGACTGATCAAGGCAAAACCAGCAACGTCAACGCGCTCGCCATCTTGGCTTGTCAGCGCGGCGAACCAATTCCCGTCGTCGGTATCACCACCTTCAGGCCCCCCTATGTGCCGGTCGCAATGGGGGTCTTCGCGGGGCACACGGTTGGCTATGACTTCATGCCGGTCAGGCGCACCGCAATCCACGATTGGAATATGAAACAGGGCGCGGTCATGATCGAAGCTGGGTTGTGGTTAAGGGCACGTTATTTTCCGACTAAACCCAACGACAGCCTTTACGACTGCTACGTTCGTGAAACCGAGGCGACGCGCAACAATGTCTCGTTGGTTGACGTTACTACGCTAGGCAAAATTGACATTCAAGGGCCCGATACGCCGGAATTCTTGAATCGGCTCTACATAAACAATTGGCTTAAATTACCGATAGGTAAAGCCCGTTATGGCGTGATGTTGCGCGAAGATGGCATGGTTTACGACGACGGCACCACTTCACGACTGGCTGAAAATCATTTCTTTATGACCACCACCACGGCCAATGCCGGACCGGTGTTAGCGCACATGGAAAAATATCACCAAACCGAGTGGCCCGAGCTTGATGTGGTGTTCTGTTCGGTCACCGAACAATGGACTGGCATCGCGGTGGCGGGGCCAAACTCAAGAAAACTGCTACAAAAAGTGATCGACATCGACCTCAGCAATGAAGCCTTCCCGTTCATGGCGGTCGGTGAATGCCGATTGAATCAGATCCCTGCCCGTCTGTTCCGCATTTCGTTCTCGGGTGAGCTCGCCTACGAAGTTAATGTGCCTGCCGACTACGGCGAACAGGCCTGGCTCGAACTGCTCGAAGCCGGCAAAGAATTGGAAGTCTCGGTCTATGGCACTGAAGCGCTCGGCACCATGCGAATCGAAAAAGGCCACGTCGCTGGATCAGAACTCGATGGCCGCACAACGGCCAGTGACCTAGGGCTTGAAGGCTTAGCCAACCATACCAAGCATTTCATTGGCAAGCAGGCTTCAACCCGTGCTGGCCTCAAAGAAGATGGCCGTTTGCAAGTGGTTGGTTTGAAATCACTGGAGGCGGGGCTCAATTTACGAATAGGCGCCCATTTGGTCGACCCGAAAATAAAACTCGAGACCGTCAGCCAATCACAAGGACATGTCTCGGCCACCACTTATAGTCCGCAACTGGAATGTGGCATTGCGCTCGGGCTGCTGCGCGATGGCGCCTCTCGTCACGGAGATCAGATCGAAGCGGTTTTCGCACTCGACAATCAGAAAATCAAAGTCGAAGTCTGTCATCCGGTTTTCATTGACCCTGAAGGAGCACTCGTCCGTGGCTGAGCCATCAACTGCACCGGCAAAAGCCACCTCGGCCAAGCTAACGCGCGTTTCACCTTTGTCGCCGAGAGACGGCAAGGCTATGTTGAACTACCGACAACTTAAGTTTGAGGAACGAAAGGCGCTGACCGCAATTCAGGTTTTGAGTTTTAACGACCGGCATGCCGCGGTTGCGGTCAAGATAGAAGAAGCGCTTGGCTTTGAGTGCTCTACTGAACCTGGCGTTAGCACCACCGATGGTCAAACACAAATCAGCTGGAACGGACCGAATAGCTGGATGATCGTTTGCAGTGATCAGCAA